>CADBXH010000160.1 GCA_902798605.1 uncultured Ruminococcus sp.
GCTGTCGATCCTGTCAAACAGCTTGTCGATCTTGTCGCTGATCTCGTCTAACTTCTGAGCGGTCTGATCTTCGGTGCCGACAAAGGAATCGAGCAGTCCGCCGAGCGCCGGGGTAACGAACTTGCCCCAACCGGTGCACTCTTCAAGCACCTTGAAGATGGTCGATGAGGTGAGGTTCTTTACCGCGTTCAAATCGCTGTCGAGTTTGATACTGTAGTCGTCGGTGATCGTCGTGCCGGCAGAAACGGTGTTTGAAGCCGCCGAAGCGCTTGTCAGCGCAACGGTGCCGACCGAACAAACGGTGATGGCCGATAATACTGTTGATATGATCCTTGTTTTGATTTTATTAGTCTTTTTCATGGTGTTATCTCCTTTTCTTTGATTTTGTTTTGGGATTTTGTTTTCGTGTCCCCTTGACTTTGGCTATATCATAACACCGATTTCAGGCAAATACAATCTTCAAAAAAGCCGCTGTTTGTCTACATTTAGACGCTTTTCGGGTCAAGTGTCTGTTTTTAGCCAGATGACCTGTTAATTGTCCGGCAACGTCAAATCTTTGCTAAAAAATAAGGATTCCCGGTTAACGGAAATCCCTGTTTGATATAACGTAGTATTATTTGATTTTCAGTACCTTGTACATTCCCGTAACGGTAAAGACGTTTTTGATGCTATCGTTTACGCCCGTTATTTCAACGCCGCCCTTCTTCATCAGCTCGCGCTGAGCATACACCAGCACGCGCAAGCCTGCCGAGGTGATATAGTCTGTATTGGAAAAGTCAAAAATCATTTTATCGCATTTGGGAAGATTTGATTTTACTGCTTCTTCCAACTCGGGAGCGGTCATCGTGTCGATTTTTCCTTCAACGGTCAGTGTGCAGGTGCTGCCCTTTTTTGATGATGTAGCTTTCATAGTTCATTCTCCGTTTTGTTTTTACTGCTTATAGTATAACACAGTGTTTTTGATTTGTCATTAAATCTGCGCAAATTTTTTAGTGACAATCGCCTCGGAATACTGTATAATAATGATAATCGGGAGGTGTGCGTATGAAATCTTCTATATTCAAAAAGGTAGCGCTTTGGCTGCTGATTATCATTACCGCTGTTGAGGTCGTGATGTTTGCCGCTTTATACACCTACACCTATAATAAAGCAGTTGCCGAAGCGACCGCCGATATCACGAAAGCCGCCAAGGATGCCGCCGAGCTTGTCACTTTTACCGACCCGGACAAGTATGATATTGAATCGACTGATGAACAGATCATAACATCTGTGCTTACCAACGCCTGCAATCAGTATGAAGTGGATATAATCTACTTTCTTTTGCCGAATTTGCGGGATAACACGGTCATGTATTTGACGCGCGGCACCAGCGCGCTTCAAGGGTCAAAAGAGGATTCGCACCCTGTAAACGATTTAACGGGTCATTATGTTGAAGGCGGCTTGACCGATGAGATGAAAAGAGCCTTTGAGGGCGACGAAAGCGGCATTGTCGTTCATATCACGAACAAAAACGAGGACAAGCTGGCTTGTTATATGCCGGTTTGGTATTACGGAGATTCCGAAAATGGAAAAGCAGGCGCAAAAATCAAATCAATTGTGAGCGCCGAGATATCCCTTCAAAATGTAACAAGTGATTTTAAAAAGAAATTCCGCGAATTTGCGGTTATTATGGTTATAGTCACGCTGACGGTAGGCATCTCGGCGGCAGTCATCCTGTATTTTAGAGTATCGAAGCCGCTGAAAAAAATCAGTATGAGAATGAAGGGCTTTGTCTCAGACCGTGACGCGGGATTTGAAAAGCTGCCTGTCAAGGGTACGGACGAGCTTGCCGAAATGTCAGATTCCTTTAACACAATGGCAGATGAGCTTGAGCAATACATCGATGACGTTGCAGAGCTGAACCGGCAAAAAGCCGAGCTGAACATTGCTCAAACCATTCAGCTGGGCTTACTGGAACCGGACTACTTTGAAAACGACAAGGTAAAAATCAACGCTTCGATGACGACCGCAAGGGTTGTCGGCGGCGATTTGTATGATTATCGTATTTTGGATAACGGCAGCGTTTTTGTCGCAATCGGAGACGTTTCGGGCAAGGGTATCACCGCCGCGCTGTTTATGGCACGCGCGATCACTCTGCTGAACAACTACGCAAAGCTCGGTTACTCTCCCGCAAAAATGCTGTTTGAATTCAATAACAATCTTGCGGCGCATAATCCGAATATGATGTTTATTACGGCATTTGTCGCAGTATACGATCCGAAAGCGGGAGAATTGATCTACTCTAACGCAGGTCATAACTATCCGTATATCATATCAGACAAGCTGACCGCACTGAATACTGAAAACGGTATTATGGCAGGCTCGTTTGAAGATGTCGAGTTCCCCGAATACACTGTTAAAATGAAACCCGGCGACTGCCTGTTTATGTATACCGACGGTGTAACGGAAGCGGCGAACAAAAGCGGCGAGCTATTCGGTGAAACGCAGCTGGAGGAAGTTTTGCATAAAAACAAAGATTGTGCAGATAATCTGCTGAACGCTGTAACTGCGGAAATCAATGGCTTTGCTCAAGGATCAGAGCAATCGGACGATATGACGATGCTTACACTCCAAATCAAGCCCGACTGATGAACAACACATAACAAATCACATATATAGGCAGATCGATATCGACCTGTCCCAAAAAAGACACTTCACCCTCGAAGTGTCTTTTTATAGACGAATCACGCGGAAATCGTATGTTGTATTCCATCAAAAAGAATGATAGTATATAGCCACAGAAGAGAAAAACATAAATAAACAAAACAAATTCCAATAAAGAGGTAATCAAAATGAAAAAGACAACAAATAAAAAAACAACAGCTACAGTCATCGGAGCATTCGCGCTTTGCGTTTGCGCAGTTACCGCAACACTCTGCTTCACAGGATGCGGCAGTAATAATAACAGCTCCAAAACGGAAACAACGGCAGCACCCACAACGGTCGCCGCGGCAACCGCTGCGCCCGCAACCACTCCTGCTGCAAGCGTTCAGAACAGTTCCGACAATCAAAACACCGGCAGCACACAAAACAGTGCGGCAGCCGACAAACAGGAGTCGCAGGCTAATCAGCAAAAAGCAGCTTTTAAAGCATGCGAGGCAGCTGCAAACCTTTACGGCAAAGGCAACTGGGGCGTTGCGAGCATTGAAACAAAGACCACCGATGCCGGCACGGAAATGTACTATATCGGCGTAATGAACTACTCCGATTCTCAGTCTAAGACATATTACTTTTATGTTGACGGCGAAAACTGCTCACCTGACAACTCAGCTAACGATCAGACGTCCTCTTCCGTCAATCAGGAGGAAAACGCAAATAAGATGAAGGCTGTTCAGAAGCTGGCACGTATCAAGCTGTGAACAGCAGACTTCATCCGACGGCTCGGCTGTATATTATATCGGAGTAACGAACTCCACCGATTCGCAGGGTACAACTCATTACTTCTATGCTGACGGCAGCACCTGCACACCGGCAGACAATTAAGCATGATTTTTTTATGAGGATGATAAAGCTCCGCGTATAAAATATCTTTTCAGCAACGGCAGAAGAAAAACAAAAATGTTTTTCTTCTGCCGTTATGCCTTTGATTTTTTCTTTTTCAAAATCTGATACACTTGTGGTGTACCGCCGTTACATCAAATATCAGCCTATCTATTTGTTTTCTCAGAAAGTGGCAGCACCTTTTATACGTTGTCGACCTTAATTCTAATAGCGAATAATAAGGTACAAAACAAGCATGACTGCAAAGAACAGGAAAATGAACAAAAGATGCTTCCATTTCTTTTCCCACAGCAGTCCGATGAATTCTCTGACGAACGCGTTTGGGAAGAAATAGAGCTTTGTTTTTGCTGATAGTCCTTTGACTCTCATTTTCAGCTTTTCCGCCAGCGTATAACCGCGGAACACATGGTAATTGGTGGTCGAAAAGCCGACTTTGACGGTATAGATATCGCCGGCATCCTGCTCAATGACTGTTTTTGAGAACGCCATGTTTTGGTAGGTATTAACTGATCGATCTTCTTTCAATATTCTCTCCTCCGGAACACCCATTTCCATCAGACAACGCTTCATGCTTTCCGACTCACTGATCACTTCGTCGCTGCCCTGACCGCCTGACGGAACAAACACAGCGTGCTTTCCGGTTGACTGAAACTGCTCCTGCTCAAAATCATAGGCGCGCTGCACCCTGCCCCGGAGGATTGGCGTCGGCGTACCGTCCTTCCGGATGGCGCATCCGAGGATGATGATATAGTCCATATCATACGGCGGATTGTAACGCGTGGACGCGACCGCGCAAAACATCGTCGAGAGGAACATGCACTCGAAGTAGCTCAGCAAAAACGCAACTCCGATATTCGCCAGCATAGCGAAATAATACAGCGCGTCGGGTTGAATGACGCTGTAGTTATCGCTTAAACGGATCGTCAGTATGCCGCCTGCGACCAGCACAGCAATCACAACGCCCAGCAGGTTTTGCAAGCGGAAGCCCTCCTTGACAACCAGCCAAATATTGCTGACGGCAAGCGACGCAGCAACCATGATAACGGGAATCTCCGAAAACATCACAAAGCGGTTGCCGCTGCTCACAATCAGCGCAAGAATATCCTTGGTGCTGACAGCTTTGCCAAATCGGCTCCATAGCTGGGAATCCGTCAGGGTGACGATGACATTCAACAGGAGAAACAGAATGACGCCGCCGATGATGACCATTGAATAATAAAATTCTCCGTTTCTTTGTTTTTCCCGAAAGGACAGCGAAAGAACGGCAACAATCAGCAACATCGCCGCCACCCCCAGCGGGATTACTGCCTTCAGCGACGTAAAGCTATCGATCGTCAAATCGTAGACCACGCCAATGGGCAGCACGCGAAACGCAGTCGCCGGGGTTAACACCTTCTACAGTGACCTTCAACCCGTTGTCCCCTTCTTCTGTATAATTCTCCACGGAAACGATCTTGGCAACCGTTTCGTCTGAGCTTTTCGCATGAACCTGATCGGCTTCAAGGTGTTTCGCTCCGACGTTTTCCGTGTAGCTGTACTTGCCGCTGACACAAACGGTATAGACCATAAAAGCGATGAGCATTGCTAAAAGGGACAGCGCCAAAACAATATGACGGGGTTTAATCTTAAACTTCTTCATAATGACCTCGCTTGCACTTTAATATCGATTGATTATATTATAGAGGAACACATAATAGATTTCAAGGGTCTGTCGGTTGCTTTTAGATAATAAAAGAGCATATTCGGTACCGCAAAGGTTACATCGAAAATATACAAAAGTCCCAACAGCTTTGTGCAATATAGAAAAAAACCGGACATTCAAAGCAACCTGTGGTATGTTGTTGTGCTTGGAAAGAACGGTGAGAAAATGACCACACTCGAAAACTTCTACTACGGCAACATCGCTTCGTATGAGTATGAAGCGGAACGCGGCAGTGAGTATGACGTAACCGCTAAGCTGGTAATTAGACACGAACAAGAACTGTCCGCTACTCTGACGGAGCAGCAAAAAGCTATACTCGAAAAAATCAAAGACAACCACACAGAGATAATGAACCTCGGCGA
>CADBXH010000161.1 GCA_902798605.1 uncultured Ruminococcus sp.
CTTGATGAAGTACGCGCCCGTCTGGTGAAAGTGGAACGAAGTTTCAGTTCTGCGGCATTGCTCGCGTATGTCAAGAATCCAATCATAACAACAGGGTCTTGCGCCAATCATCTGCCTCCTCAATAAAGAAGTCGGAGGTCATGCAGGCGTAGACAAATCCGTTCTGTATCGCGCAGCTTCCGTCGCGTTTGCGCTTGACCGGCGCGTTAAAGTTCGCGGTTTTAGTGACGACGGTACTGTCCTTTTCGTATAGCGCGTCGCGGCGGAACATGTATCAGTTCAGACAGCCCTCGCTGATTTGGTGGAAGCCGTGCCAAGGATTCCATATGCTCATTTTAGTTTCCTCGTTAGCGGTACGCGTCCAAAGACTGTATTTTCGTAGAGTAAAAATGTTTGCCGGTCACAGTAGCTATATAGCTCATATAAACGCTCCAAAATTGTTCTGATTCTATTCTATAAACAAGCGGATCTTTTGTCAAGAGTCATCGAGAAAATCCGACTTTGACTATCTTTGAATTCTGTTTTGGGCTATGCTAAAATAAGTTTGAAAAGAAAACAGCGGAAGAATCATCAAGGTAGTGAGGGGGCATCAACAGACAACCGAATCAGTTGTGAACAGCTGTGAGCAGTCAGAAAAATCCTTGACGCCCTCGGTTTTTCTTTTCAAATTCTGAATTCGTTTGACGTTTATATTCTTGATCCGCGCAACTCGACCTACACCTTCAACGGCGAGGTTCCGTCATTCGTCCGCAGACATATACATACAGAACATAGAGAAGAGCAAAACGAATACATTTCAAGTAATAAATAACGAAAGAAATCAGAAACAATCTTAATAAGGTACACCAAAGCAAGCCATACGCCAAAAACGCACAGCGAAAGATAAAAATATGGAAGAATAATGCTTAAGCGATTCGTTTCACGCTTTTCAGGCAGCGAACAGAATAGTCGGATTGAGTGACGGTCGCGGCGATCGCAACAGCCAATAAGGCGATATGTGCAATCGTGCCGATAGTTATATTCTGCACAGGTCATTAACAAACGAATACCTTGCATCCGTCGGGTATGATGACATACTCAACAGATACAAGGTACTGCACTCAAAATTAATGGGCAGCCTCCTACTCGATTGGGGATTATAGTGCCGCTTCCAACTCATCTTCTGAGTATCCGAACATATAGTCCTCGTCTTTTCCGTTTGAAGCCCATATTTCGGCAGCCGTATAAACGTCGAGTGCTTCATCATCGTCCTCATCGTATTCGGCAGCGCACCAATCACAACGATAGGTTTCTCCGTCCCAGTTACCCCACATATCTAAATCTCTGCTCATTCTATGACCGCAGTTCGGGCACATAGCATATCTACTCATAATATCCTCCTATCTCTTTTAGTTTACTAAGGTTTCAAGGCGATTTTTGTATCGTGCAAAGGTCTCATCATCCACGTCAACAGGAATATGGAATTCCATTTTTTTCTTTTTGTTCAAGTGAGGCTGAACCTCAACCTTCTTGAACTCGGGATACAGCATTCTCAGGCACATGCCGAGTTCCGTGTCATTTTTGGCAATTAAATAATTCATTTTGTCAGCTCCTTCATTTTGTTATTTTATTCTTCCACCATCAGGCAACATATTTGCAGTACGAATAGCCATCTACAATAGTTTTGCCTTGAGGAAGGTTTATACCCATTTTGATTGATTCTGTCACCTTTGCAGGAGATGTCTTCTGCCCTTTGGGAAGATTGCGCAGATAACTCTCCACGTCAATCACTTTCTGAATAATTGAATCAAGGTTATCAACGGTTTTGTTTTCAATCGAAGATACTTCTGGCAAAGGGAGCTCCGGTTTGGGTATTTCGAGTAATTTAACTGTAGCATTACCGGGCTTTAGTAGGAGATACGCTGCGACAGCTGCTGATACGGCAATAACCGTACTACCGATAATAACTAATTTTTTGTGTCTGCTAAACCATGAACGGTTATTATCTTTCTCTTTCATTTTTTTACCTCCAGTAGAATAAGATTTTAATCTTGACTCAATAACTGAGTACATGTATAATATACAATATAAAAAGAGAAATGTATATCTCTTCTGATGTCTATTTCATTTATTTTATTGCACAAAAAAGATATAAACATCTTTGGAGGCGCTGATATGGCTCTGAAAAATCGTGATGACCTGTCTGAGTTGGGAAATCGCCTATATTTGCTTATGGATCGCTACAATCTCAGTGTCCCAGATGACAAGAAGATTGATACACCTAAGAAACTTGCGACCGCCCTATATGAAGCCGGATTGGTTGAGGTCAAGAATAGAGAAAACTTTAATTCTGATGAGATTAACAAGAACAATGCGATTGGGAGCATTGAGAAGAAAATAGTTAGACATATTAACACCGGCAAAATTTCTGATAAAAACGGTGATTATCTGCCCGCTTATGCAAAGTTTTTTAAGTGCTCTTCTGATTATATCCTTGGCTTGACTGATATCATCAGTGATAACATAGAAGTTAGGCAGATATGTCAAGCTACATTGTATGGCGTTTTTTATGATTATTTGGTTCATTTCTGCTTTCCATCCTCAGTCCCTTTTTATGCTGCGGGGTCGAAGCACTCGGGGTTTTCCTCGGGATTGACAGCAAGCCGGTAACGGTTGCCGTTTTCATCGATGTTTTGATCCAATAAACGCAGCAGCGTCAACTTGTGCAGCGAGGCGTAGGTGTAGGAGACAGAATAATTCAGAGTGGCGATAAACATATCCGAAGAGAATTCATCACACCCGAAAGCCTCATAGATTGCGGTCAGCGTTTTCTTTTGAGTCGGACGAAGCTCGGGGCAAAGCTCTTTGTTCATAGAATAGCAGTCCGGCGACTCCTTACTGATGAGCCCGAGCAGTACCGCGAGCTCTGTATCAATACTCCACATATTCTCCGTGTATCCCCAATCATCATAATCGCTTCTTAACAAGGTGCCTTTTTCTGCGCATTGCTGCATGACCTTTCCGAGGCGACGATCTCTTGTTGAAAACTCGGATGTTGCAAGCGTATCAATAAGCTCATAGACATCTTCAGAATATATGCTGTCATGCTGATTTACAGGGATTATTTCGCTATTTGTTGGTTCCGGAGTAGCCTTCACTCGCATCGACTCCGAGTTTTCAACAAAGAGTGACGGATACTTTTCAGGATCCACAAGCAATCGGTAACGGTATGGCTTTGTCATTTTTTTACATTCCAGCAGATTTTGCAGTTCAAACGTTCGGAGAGCATCAAGTACGGTTGACTCGCTTTTGCCTATTGAGGCAAGTACTTCTTTGCCGGTAAACGAAGTGCCTTTGAAGTGCAAATAAAGCTCCGTCAATATTTCCTTTCTTTTAGTTGTGAGAATCGGGACAGTAAAGTTTATTTCCCTGTTAATTCTGTATATATCGTTACTAATCTTTTCGACAATACCGGATTTTAAGGGACGTGTCATATCCTTTACCATTCTTGTCGGGTCTCCGATCATTTCATAATCTGATGCGAAAATCAATCCTTTGGGAAGACAGCTCAGAATAAGTTCCCCTATATCCTTTTCTTTTCTTGAATACTTCGAGCTTCTAAGTTCATTGATAACTTTGAGTATATCCTCACTGTAATCTTCAGGAATAAGCGGCGGTAATGCTTTCCCGAACTGATAGATTACGTATCCGTTTATTCGTTGCTCAGAGCTCTCAATCAATCCTTTCTCACGCATGTGTACGATAAGATTGCTTGCCTGTTTCATCGTAACTTGACACCCTTTTTGAATATCGAGCGCTGTAAAAGAAAAGATGTTATTATTCATAATATTTAAAAGTAATTTGGCACAGCTCTTCATTATCGTGCTGCCACCGTTCACAATCCCATATAGCTCATCACGAACGCGGGCTAAGCTGATTTCAAGACTATTGCTGTCATCAAAATACGGCTCTGCCTCGTTCGGTGAAACTGTATAGAACCCGTCAGGATAACTGTTTTCTTCGCTCGTAACCTCTGTTTCCTGAGCAGCTATCATGTCCTCCGGAGGACCCGTATGAGAAGGAGGCGAGAGGGTCGTTCGCGCCATTTCTATCTCTGCCTGCCGCAGCTCGTTTTCGGCGTTCTGTGTACGCAGTCGCCTTTCGTCAACGGCGCGTGACAGCAGCTCAAGGAAGTACTCCAGGAAGTAGGTCAGGTCGCCACCGTTCTCCTCGCGGAGGATGTATTCCTTACCGGTTTCAAGCTTTTTACCGATGTCATGGGTGATGACCTTGCCGTCTTTGCCTGCCTCTGAAATCCAGGTATCGACGAT
>CADBXH010000162.1 GCA_902798605.1 uncultured Ruminococcus sp.
CTTTCCGACGGAAAGAAGGGATATGAGGCTGTCTGCTATTTCGGCGGTACGGCTTATAACTTTGACAACAGTGAATATCCAAAGGATTGGGATATGGCAAAATATATTTTCTTCTCACCCTCAGAAAAATTCACATCGGGCACGGAATACATTTCGGGATTGTATTTCGTTAGCGGCGCAAATGCCAACGAAGCCGGCTGGTCGATCAAAGAGTACGCCGAAAAGCTCGGCGGCAAGCTGCTCGGCTCTGAGAATTTCACAAAGGGAAGAACATGGCTCAAATATTTTGCGAATTATGGCACGAGTACCCGATTTTATGTAGAAAAACTGCAGACGTATCTCTGCTATACCACGACCTATAATCCGAAGCGTGCAATCTATGACGTTCAGTTCTATGCGGGAACACCGAGAATGCAGAATTTTGCCACAACGCTCAACGCATATACGGGCAATTCCGATTCCAACTATGCAACAACGGGCTACGGAATCACCAGCGTGTTTATGCAGAGTTGTAAACACATGAACGACCAGTCAGAAACAAGGGATAAAGAATTACTGTTTCATTATGAGTTGAATAATTATGATGATTTTACTGTTTCGGCGGGAGAGTCTAATGATTGCACGACTAAGGAAGTGGATAATATTATCCCCGGCGTTAAGTGGAAGACCGTTATCAGTCAGCCCCGTATGCTCTACGCCTGCGGCGTCAAGAACGGTTACGATCCCTTGACAAAGGACGATTTGGTGCTCAGCGGCAGCAGCGAAGCCCCCGAAGGCTTTGCTTCCGTTCAGGATGTAAAGTTCCCCTATGAAACAAAGCCGCTCAACCTCGCGTATTACTATTACAAAAAAAGCAACGAATGCAGTCCGGCGTATCTGTATATCCGCCGTGCAGCTCCCGTTAGGGGAAAGTATATCGCCTCCGTCAAAGTAGCGACCTACAATCCCGATCAAAGCTGGAGCGAGGAGGAACGCGCGGCTTACAATAACTTCTCCAACGATTCCTGCTATATAGCTCTGCTCGGTTCGTCAACGGAGATCATCAACCAAAGCCTGGCGCTGTATCCCAAGGACGCGTGGTACAATGTGACGGATCAATCGGGCGAAGCCGGTACCGTGGATTATAATACAAGAGCAGCGTATCTGGGCGTTACCTATACCAACAATCCGGCAAAGGCGATCCACGGCTTGCTGCGGTACAGAGCACAGGATGGCAAGACTCCGCCGGAGACACTGACCGTCAACGGCGCAAAGTATTCGCTCGTTCAAAATGTATCATCCAAGAATCCCGTTCCGATCACCTCGCAGAATATGAGAGAGTATTATCTGTACGCCACCACCAGCTCGGGCGGCAGCTCAACCGGCGACGCGCTTACCGAGATCCAAATCTCCGAGAAAATATTCGAACCGGGACTGTCGACCGTATTGACAGTCGACCACGGCGATAAAGCAGCTGAAAAAGACTTTTACGGCAATACGGTAGCCCCGGCGGAATATGTGATCCCATACGGCGACACAAACGATACCCTCTACATCCATCAGAAAATAAATACAAATCTTACCGGTATCGACAGCTTCTTTGTCGGCGTAGGCGATTCGGAGGCGGAAGCAAAGCAAGATCTGCTCACGCAGGGCGCCACAAACTGCCTGCCCCTGAACCTTAACAAGGGCGCGGGCGCGTCGGCACATGTTTATATCGGCTACCATTACTACAATCCCGACTACGTCAACACCAAAAAGACAAAGTACTATATGGAGAGCGCGGTCAAAGACCTGTATATCTATGTCGGCAGCGATCCGCAAAAGCGTCTGACGATTGACAAGCGCAAATACACGCTCTGCGGCAACCGCAATCTCAACTACGGTACGGACGGAGAGCCGATGTATCTTTACCAAACAACGGCGCTAATCAACAACAAGGACAAAAACGACGCGTCCTATATCACCTCCATAGCAGCGGCGCAGTTTGACAGAGTGCCGGAGGATATCGCCGAAAACAGATGGGAAAACCTCCTGACGACTGAGAACAAACGTATTAACATCAATCAGGGAGTACGGAGCTTTGACCTGAATGATCTTAAACAACACACAATTGACTCAAGAATATTTGTGTATGTCCACCGCAACGATAACTATGTAAAGCCGGAGGCGGTCATCACCGGAGGATACTTTACCGATACTACCGTATTCGGAGATTTAGTATTAAGCAAGAAATAAAGGAGATTTCATTATGCTTAACATCAATCCATCCATCCAAGATAACATTGTGACAATCGAGCTTGAAGGACGCTTGAATAATGTTTCGGCTCCTATGCTGCAAGCAGCTGTAGACGAGTCGATCGGCGAAGCTGCCGCATTTGTATTCGATTTCAAAAAGCTGGAGTATTTATCCTCAGCCGGGCTGAGAATACTCCTTACAACGCAGCAGACCATGGAGGAAACCGGACGACCTGACGTCACCGTTCAGGGCGCGAACGCCACGATCAAGGGCGTCTTTGCGGTCACGGGCTTTGACAATGTTCTAAACATCAAATAACGGAGGTTGGTCATGCCGAAAAAACGCATTCGGGAAATGACATGGCTGCAGCGTATGCGGTATTCTCTGTCGAGCCGTATTTTCCGTATCGTGCTTTTGGGTTCCGTTTTACTCGGAACGGTATGCCTGTTGATCGGACTCAGCTTGTATACCATTGCGGTCGCAAGGCAGGATATTTCAACAGCGTTCAATCTTTCGCGCAACGCCGCCGCCATTCTGGCTGAGACAGCGGACACGGAGCCTCTCTCCCGCGAGGTAATGAACCGTTACCGCGCTCTGACTGATGAGGAAAGAGCAGACCCGTCGTCCGAAGCATACAAGGCGCATTTCTCCGACCTGACAGAGCGTGAGGATTATAAGATCATCCTTTCGGTGTTGTATGATTTCAGAGAGTCAAGCGATGTTTATGACATTTATTTGGCTATGTATGACAGCAAAAGCGACGCGATGGTTTATATTGCCGATCCCGATCCCCAAAACCCATATGAGCCCGGCGCATGGGAAAGCGTTAAGCACGAGGGCATAGAGAAGTTCCTTGGTTGGGACGGAAAAGGTATGCTCTATGATATCGGCAAACCGGAAAAATACGGTTGGATGTGTACATCCGGCGTTCCGGTAAAAGCCAGCTCGGGTGAAGTGACCGGTTTTATCCTCGCCGACATAACGCTTGAAAACGTAGTATCCGGTATCGGAAGATTTGTTCTGCAATACACGATCGGGCTTTTGCTTGTTATCATCCTTTTCAGTATTTTGCTGCTGCGCAGGATGAATAACACGATACCGAGTATTTCGCAAGTCTTAATATCCACACCGGTGACGAGATAGAAGACCTCGCCGTTACCGTAAGGGATATGGAAAGCGATTTGCAGGATTATGAGAAGAACCTGACAAAGATCACTGCTGAAAAGCAGCGTATCCATACCGAGCTCTCGCTTGCCAATAAGATTCAGGCGGATATGCTGCCGAATATCTTCCCTGCCTTCCCTGAAAGAGATGAATTTGATATTTTCGCCTCCATGACTCCCGCCAAGGAGGTGGGCGGCGATTTCTACAATTTCTTCTTCATCGATCAGGATCATCTTGCCATGGTGATCGCCGATGTGTCGGGAAAGGGTATCCCTGCGGCTATGTTTATGGTAATGGCTAAGGGAATTATCGAGACGCAGAGTATGAGCGGAAACAGTCCGGCACAGATACTGACGGACGTCAACAAGATGATATGCGCAAAGAATCACGAGAAGCTGTTCGTGACGGTGTGGCTCGGTATCCTTGATCTGCGCAGCGGTGAGCTGATCGCGTCGAATGCCGGACACGAATATCCGATCATAAAGGATCCCGATTCGGATTTTGAGATCCTCAAGGACAAGCATGGATTCGTGATCGGCGGCTTTGCTCGGATGAAGTATCATGACTGCTGAGGCGACAGACGCAAACGAGGAACTGTTCGGTCTTGACCGCACCGTAACGGCGCTGAATAAGGCAAAGGACAAATCGCCTCAGCAAATTCTGGAAACGGTTGACGCAGATGTTCGTGAATTTGTCGGTGGCGCGGAACAGTTTGACGACCTGACGATGATGTGTATCGAGTATTACGGTAAGCCCATCGTCAAGGAAATAACGGTTCCGGCTAAAATCGAGAACCAGCCGCAGGTCACCGAGTTTGTCGAAGCGGAATTGAACGCTTTGGATTGTCCGAGCAACGATAGATCGCAGATCAATATTGCGATCGACGAGATCTTCGGAAATATCGCGCATTACGCTTATCCCGATTCAGAGGGTGAAGTCACTGTACGGGTAAAGACAGACAAATGTCATTCCGAGATCACCGTTGTCTTTATTGACAGCGGCAACCCGTTCAATCCTCTTGAAAAAGAGGAACCCGACGTTACCCTTCCCGCAAGGCAGAGAAAGGTCGGAGGACTCGGAATCCATATAGTCAAAAGCTCGAGGGATGAGGTCAGCTATGAGTATAAAGACGGTCAGAACCTTCTTTCTGTCAGAAAGAAGATGAATCAGAAATAATTACAATAAGCGGTTGAATTAGACAGAAGATAATCTAATCAACCGCTTTATGTTTATGTAAAAAATATGGTAAACATTGTCAGTATGAGAAACGCCGCAGACTGATTGGATTCAGCTTGCGGCTTTTTTATGATGCATTGGGCTGCGAAGTTCGAAGTTGGACTTC
>CADBXH010000163.1 GCA_902798605.1 uncultured Ruminococcus sp.
GTAGAGTCCGGCGTCGTCGGGATCATATTCCGCCGCGTAGCTCGAAGCCCAGCCCGAGCCGTACTGCTCCCATAAAAGCTTGTTTTTCGCGACTCTTTCATCATACGCGGAGCCGCCGAGCCTGCGCGTATCGCCGACCGTGATCCACGCGCCTTCCCAGTAGAAAACGCCCAGACCCTTGCCGTTGCTTACATTATTCACCGCGTTCATAACGGCGCGGACTTCCTCAGCCTGGCCCTGCGGGGTGAACTCCCAGAGCAGGTTTTCGCCGGTGTTGTTGTTCCACTGGCTGACGGTGTTGTTGTGACCGTCGGTGTCGCGGAGATCGTTCGCGTATGAGGTCTCGGCGACCATACCGAACTTGTTGTACTTTGACGCGGCGTAATCGAGCACGTTGGTCAAATTTGAAAGACTGCCGTGCCAATATGGATAGTATGAGACCGCGAAAACATCGTAGTCGACATTGTACTCGTTGAGGTAGTCGGCAAACCAGACCATCGCGTCTTTGTTTTGGGGATCAGTGAAGTGCAGGGCTACAAGCGCGCTGCGGCTGAACTGACGAACTGCCGATGAACCCGACTTGAAAATGCGCGCCATATTCGCGTTGCCGGTCTCCCCTGCGATTCCGCTTGTGGTCTCGTTGCCGATCTGAACCATTCCGACGTTTCCGCCTGCGCTTCTTATTTCTACTAAAGAATTATAAGTGAAGTCATAGACCGCCTGCTCCTTTTGCGCGAGCGTCATTTCCGCCCACGCCTTGGGAGCCTTTTGCTTTGCGGGATCCGCCCAGAAGTCGGAGTAATGGAAGTCCACAAGGAGCTTCATTCCATACCGAGCGGCTCGCCTGCCGATCTCGCACGCCTTTTCGACGTCGTTATTTCCGCCGCCGTAGCCGTTGCCGCTGCTGTCGTATGGGTCGTTCCAGACTCGGACGCGGATATAATTTACGCCGTGATCCGAGAGTATTTTAAATAAATCCTCGGTCTCGCCGTTTTCGTTCTTATATGTAACTCCCGACTGCTCGAGCGAGATAACGGACGACACGTCCATTCCGCGGATAAAATCGGGATTTTTAAAATCTATCCTTTCGATAACGATGCCGTCATCCTGCTCCTCAGCCGACGCCGCGACCGGCACGGAAGCGATGAGCAAAACGGATATCAAAACGCATAATAATCTTTTGAGCATACAAGCACCTTCTTTCTATTTATATGATAACAAAATACAGATTTTTTGTCTACGGAAAAACCAAAAAACTTGAAATTTTTTGTGTGGTGAATTATAATTAATCTATATTGTAGGGGCGAGCATTGCTCGCCCGAGGAACACAGAAACGTTTTGCTTGATCTCGCGGGCGAGCAATGCTCGCCCCTACTAAAGATAGGAAAGCATAGTTTCCCGAATATACAACGGTTTAATAAGAAAGCATTGTGCAACGGGCGGACACTTGGGTCCGCCCCTACAAAAGAAAATTAATAATACGGGTGATATTATGACACACGGAGAAAAGGCAGAAAAATTATTCTACGAGGGCTACAACTGTGCTCAGGCGGTTTTGCTTGCTTTCGGGGATATAACGGGGCTCGACGATCAGACCGCCGCTATGCTCGCATCATCGTTCGGCGGTGGCTTGGGCAGGATGAGAGAGGTATGCGGCGCTGTAAGCGGAGCGGCAATGGTTTTAGGGCTCGTCAAGGGATACTCCGACCCGACCGACAGAGAGGCCAAAAAGGCGCATTACAGGCTGATACAGGAATTCTGCGCGCGCTTTAAGGAAAAGAACGGCTCGATAGTCTGCCGTGAACTGCTCAGCGGAGTAAAAACCAATGAAAACGGTATCCCCGAAAAGCGCACAGAGGAATATTACCAAAAACGCCCGTGCCCTGAGCTTGTAAGGCAGGCGGCAGAGATTGCGGAAGGTATGTTATAACGGAAACGTTTGATTTGCATTTAAAGGCTCCCCCAACGCTTTAGCTTTGGGGGAGCTATCTGCTTTAGCAGACTGAGGGGGCTGCGTTGGAATCAGCACAAGTTATGGATTCAGAAATATTAAGGCAGCATAATTACCTGTTCCGCCCCCTCCGCCGCCATAAAGGCGGCACCTTTTTCTGGCGAAAACGGCACCCTTAGCACGTCGGCAATCCTTTTGTCACTTCGTGACATTTCCCTTAAAAAGGGAATCACCTTTTGTCGCTTCGCGACATTTCCCTCAGCGAGGGAATTTCCCGTAATAAGTGACGGGAGGCTTAAAAAAACATAATTTTTAACGAATAATTCTATTTTCCACTTGATTTATTCCGTTAAATTGTCTATAATTAAAAGTGGTATAAACCGACAAAATCATTAAGGAGGAATGACTTATGAATTACACAGCAGAAGTATCGAATATGTGTCCCGTTGCTAAGGGCGCGTATCACGGTCCCGCTCCTATCCCCGAAGAGGGTCAATGGGTGCAGGCAAAAGAAATCAAGGATATTTCGGGCTTTACTCACGGTATCGGCTGGTGTGCTCCTCAGCAGGGCGCTTGCAAGCTCACACTCAACGTAAAGAACGGAATCATCGAGGAAGCTTTGGTTGAGACAATCGGCTGCTCGGGTATGACTCACTCGGCTGCTATGGCTTCCGAGATCCTTATCGGCAAAACTCTTCTTGAGGCGCTCAACACCGACTTGGTTTGTGACGCTATCAACACCGCTATGAGAGAGCTCTTCCTGCAGATCGTTTACGGCAGAACACAGAGCGCGTTCTCTGAGGGCGGACTTTTGGTAGGCGCTTCTCTTGAGGACTTGGGCAAGGGTCTCCGCTCACAGGTCGGCACAATGTTCGCCACCAAGGAGAAGGGCCCCCGCTACCTCGAGATGACAGAGGGCTACTGCACACGCATCGCTATGAATTCCGACGACGAGATCATCGGCTACGAATTCTTAAGCTTTGGCAAGATGATGGACTTTATCAAGGGCGGCATGGACGCTAACGAAGCTCTTGAAAAGGCTAAAGGCCATTACGGCCAGTTTGACAACGCGGCTAAGTACATTGACCCGCGTCACGAATAAGGGAGGTGTGCAGTAATGAGTTTATTTGAAAACTACGACAGAAGAATCGAAAAAATCAACGGCGTTTTGGCTGAGTACGGTATCAAATCGGTTGAGGAGAGCCGCGAAATCTGCCAGGCTGCCGGTTTTGATCCCTATGAGATCGCTAAGCAAATCCAGCCCATCTGCTTTGAAAACGTATGCTGGGCTTACTGCGTAGGCGCTGCCATCGCTCTTAA
>CADBXH010000164.1 GCA_902798605.1 uncultured Ruminococcus sp.
AGGCGTTGCTGCGTCTGTGGGATTATGCTTTGATTTCGGTGCCGTCCTTGAAGGTCACCCGGATGTCGTTCTTGCTGTGAACGGCGATGTAAGGCTGTAATCAACCTCGCCACTGACTGAACCTTTTAATTATTCCACACTTTTTAATTATTCCTTAGGCTGTCGGTTTTGAGGGGTAAGTTCCACAGACCCCAGAACCAGTCAGCAACAATCGAATAAACAAAAAAGGGGTTCCGAAGCTCTGCTGTAAATCACAGCGGAACCTCGAAAGCCCTTTATTTCAAGCCTTTTTCAGCACTTATGTGCCGGAGAAGGCTTTTTCTGTTTGTATCAAAGACAGCGTCTTTATAGACAGCTCCTGCGGAACCGGCGGATTTCTTGTAACCGCTATGACACACGTTATAGCACAGCTTGAAAAAGATTTCTCTAAGGATATTGGATGTGAAAGAAAAGATTGGGATAGCGATTCTGTCAGAGCTTTTCAAGATAGAATATCGGAAATGGCTGCTACCAATTTCTTTGGCTTTGACATAAATCCCGATCTTGTAAAAGCTACCAAAATGAATATGGTTATGAATAACGATGGAAGCGGTAATATTTTGCAAACCAACTCTTTATTACCGCCTCACGAGTGGAGCGATGACTTCAAAACAAAACTTGCAGAAGCGCTTGGTGTAAAGAAATCTGATATAAGAAACCACACCACCTTGGAATTTTTCAACGTAATCGTAACTAACCCGCCCTTTGGAAGCAAAATTCCGGTTAAAGACAAAAATGTACTTGAGCAATTTGAATTAGCTCACATTTGGGATAATGATAAAGCAAATAACAAATGGACGATGACAGAACGTTTGCAATCATCGGTTCCTCCTGAAATTCTGTTCATTGAACGTTGTACTCAGTTGCTTGTCCCTGGCGGAAGAATGGGTATTGTTTTGCCTGATTCGATTCTTGGTTCACCGGGATTAGGCTACATCAGAGAGTGGCTGATTAAAAATCATCGAATTGTTGCCAGTGTCGATCTTCACGTTGATACTTTTCAGCCTCGTAACGGCACACAGACTTCTGTGTTGTTCCTGCAAAAGAAAACAGAAGAACAAAAGCAAACGGAAGAAACAAGCGGGACAATGGCTGACTACAATATATTTATGGCTATGGTTGAAAAGGTTGGTCACGATAAACGTGGTAATCCTATTTTCAAGCGTGATCCGGAAGGTAATGAAATACTCGTTCCCGATACAAACAGTGTTTTGGTTTTAGGTGAAACCAGCGAAGGCGATAAAACGGTCTCTCATCAGCAAAAGAAAAAAGTTGAGGATGATCAAACACCGGATGTTCCTTCTATCTTCAATGAGTGGAAACAACAGGAGGGATTAGCGTGGTAAATTCTAATCTTGCATATCAGGATATTGAGGTTGAAATTCCTCAGATAAAAGATGAGCCTGTAAAATGGTGTTCCGTTTCTTTATCTGATGTAATTGCTCGTGGAAAACGTTTGGAAGCAAGTGCTTTTGATGTCGAAGCAAAGCAGGCGTGGCAAACTGTTATCAATAATAGATTTGGAATTAAACATGTACAAAAACAAATCAACGATTTAGCTCTGCAAGCGAATCAGAAACGCTATAAAGCTTACAAATTAGAACAGCAAGCTCTTGATATAATGGATAATGAAGTGATTTTTGCGAAATAAAATTATTAAAACAAGCGTGTAAGCAGATTCAACTCCTGCTTACACGCTCATTTTATTTTATCTCTTGTTCAGTTTCATCAAACAGCGGGCTGTCGAAAAATTGGCGGACGGTAATTTCAAGACCGTCGCAGAGTTTCTTGATGGACACCACGCCCGGATTCTGGCTCTTTTGGTTGAGCATACTGTATATGGTTGACGGCGAAACGCCTGAAATATTTGCAAGGGCATTGACAGCAATGTTTCTCTCACGGCACAGCTCCAAAATACGCTGCGCTACGGCTTCTTTTGTTCTCATAGCCTTCTCCTTTGCGATTTATCGTAATTCAATTCTACAAAAATGTGCGATAAATCGTGTGGGATATATCGCAATTATAAAGATATTGTGCTATAATTTACGATATATCCCATAAAGGAGATTATTATGTTTTCAGTTTTTACGGTTTGCTTTTTCGGACATCGTCAGATAGATGATTTTAGGATGGTTGAGCAAAGGATTGAACGGTTGATAGATAAGCTGCTTAATGAACACGAGTATGTTGAGTTTCTTGTCGGACGTGACGGCGAGTTTGATCAGCTTGTAACCTCTGCAATCCTTCGTTGCAGAAAGCGTTTGGATTCGGCAAATTGCTCCGTCACTTGGGTTATGCCTTATCTAAAATCGGATTATGTCAAAAACAGTGAAAGCTATAATAACTACTACGATTCTGTTGAGGTATGTGAACAATCTGCCAATGCTCACCCGAAATCAGCTATTCAAATTCGCAACAGAGCAATGGTTGACCGTTCAGATCTTTGCGTTTTCTGCGTTACGCATAAGAGCGGCGGTGCTTATCAAACGCTTCGATACGCAAAAAAGTCAAGTTCAAATATCGTCAATCTTTTTGAATGATTCTACTTTTCGGTTACAGTTTTGTATTTCTGTATGAAGAAGTTTGTGTTTAAACATTATGCTGTTATCATATATGATAACAAATCAGTGAGCATATTTTGGGATTGAGTCATCAATACTATCATCCAGCGTTCGATATTTTGCGTACAGCACTTCGTAAAGGCTTTTGCTATTTTGACTATTTAAAGCGGCTTTACATTTTTTGATATCTTCATTTATTGAATCTCGTATTTTATTATTCACTTGATTATCATCTCATTTCAATTTCTCACACGGCGGCTAGATATCCTTCTCAATATATGCGGGTTTATTGGAAACTATCTCCATTTCAGAATGATCATCTATGATATATCCCTTTTTCCCAAGGGAATCAAGATGCAAAAGGCTCGATACATTACCAAGTGTGTGGTCAAGTCTTGCGCCCACAATACCAATTAAAAGGAAATCGTCAAATCCTCTTTTAATGGCCTCCTTGACAGCAAATACAGTATCGGTATCATCTTTTTCGCAAGGCAGCACAATAGTTTCCACACCAAGGTGCGGGTTATCGTGGGAGTCAAAATCTCCCACGATAAGTCCGGGATTTACTTGCAAAGATTCTAAATGTTTCAGTCCGCTGTCGCA
>CADBXH010000165.1 GCA_902798605.1 uncultured Ruminococcus sp.
CGAGCTCGGATTAACGGAAGAACAAGCGTTGAAAATCGCCGCCTGCTTTAACGCAGGAATGAGAAAAGGCGAGGTGTGCGGAGCTTGTTCGGGAGCGTTGATGGTGCTCGGAATGATGTACGGTCAAGCCGATAAGGACGATCTCGACAGTCGAAACAGAACCAATCAGATGACTAACCTTTTTCTGGATCGCTTTAAGGAACTAAACGGAACATATATCTGCAATGAGATACTCGGCTGTGATATTACCACGCAGGAAGGCGTTGAATACGCAATAAAGCACGAATTATTCACCACGACCTGCAGAGATATGGTAGCGCTTGCCGTTCAGGTTCTGGAGGAAATCATTGAATAGAAGGAGGAGATCATAACGAAAACACTATGTTTGTACTACACAAGAACAAATAAAACCAAAGAAGTTATGGAAAATATTGCCAAAATCATCGGCGCGGACGTGGCTGAATACACGGACGGTAAAGACAGGAGCGGGTTTTGGGGGTATTTGGGAGCTTGCTTCGCGACCGTAAATAATACAATTTCCAAAGTATCTATCAACGGTGAGGTCAACTTAAAGGAATATGACCGCGTGATAATAGGTATGCCTGTATGGGTCGAAGGTCCGTGCGCCATAGGTAGAGCTCTGATCAAAAAATACAGCAGCGTTATGCCTTCCGAAGTGTACTATGTGGTGACGCATATGGGCGCTAAACGTGATTACTCGGCAAAGATCAAAGCAATGGACGAGCTTCCGGGCAGACCTTCCGCGGGACAAGTCTCTATCAGGACAAAAGAGAACGATTATATCAAGGACAGCACTGCGTTCGCGGAAACGCTGATTTGAGAATTTGATTTTTGATAAGATAATATTTATCCCCGAAAGCTTTGCGGCTTTCGGGGATTTTTATAATTTGCTGTTGAATTTTACGAAGAATTATGCTATAATAAGTTCGTAAGATAATTATTAAGGGAGGTTGTATTATGCCTAATATAAAACCTGTATCTGATTTAAGAAATTACAATGAAGTGTTGAGCGATATAGCTGTCGGCGAGCCTGTTTTCCTGACTAAGAACGGCAGAGGAAAATACGCGATCCTCGATATCAGGGAATACGAAAAGCTGCACGCCGAATTAAAGCTGTTAAGCGAATTGGAAAAAGGAGAGCAAAGCGCTAAGGAAAAAGGCTGGCTCAGTCTGTCTGACGTTGAAAAGGAGCTTGGTCTGTAATGGCAGCGGTTCATTTTTCGCCCGAAGCGCTGAACGATTTAGAGGAAATCAAGAGCTATATCCAAAATGATTTGGAAAACGATATTGCGGCTGCAAATACAGTAAAAAAGATCATTGACCGCATACGCGAATTAGAAGCCTTTCCAAAAATGGGGTCGCCGCTGAATTCCGTTACAAAAACCGATAACAGCTACCGATATCTGCTTTGCAACAACTACACTGCGTTTTACCGGGTTGAGAAAGATAGCGTTTATATTGTTCGTGTATTATACGGCAGAAGAGATTATATGAGAGTATTGTTTGATTAACTCAGATAATAATTAAAATTAAGGTATATATCGCTTGACAAATAATTAAATAATAATTATAATATAATTATGGATACGATACGTTTTGAGTGGGATAATAATAAAAATACAATCAACAAAAAGAAGCATAAGGTTTCTTTTGAGGAAGCCAGCACGGTGTTTTATGACGAGGAAGCATTGATGATCCCTGATCCCGAGCATTCGTTTGAGGAAGAAAGATTTATCATTTTAGGTCAAAGCACAAATTCAAATCTGCTTGTGGTCTGTCATTGTTACAGGGCTTCCGAAACCGTAATCCGCCTTATTTCTGCAAGAAAAGCAAGCAAAAAAGAGATCAACAAATATTATGAAAGGTGTGAGTGATATGTTAGATGAATATGATTTTTCAAATGCAATAAAAAACCCCTACGCAAAAAAACTCAAAAAGCAAATCACGATCAACATCGACAGTTCGATCATCGACTACTTCAAGGAGCAGGCTAACCAAACCGGTATCCCCTACCAGACCTTGATCAATCTGTATCTGGCGGATTGTGTTGAAAACAAAAAGAAGCTCAACATCACTTGGGCATAAACTCACAGGCGATCCTATAACGGGGTTGCCTGTTTTTTATGCCCTGAAACGAATCGCAAACTACGATATTTCTCTCATTTCTATATAATATAGGTACGGAAATAGTCAGTTTATGGCTCTTGACAGATGTAGGATTTATGGTAGAATGATAATTGTAAGTGGAACGGTTGATTGCTGAGAAAGCGCTACGATAAATGCCCTTTTTTTGCTGCTTAAGCCACTTACGCCAAAACTTACGCCAAACGGTGCAGAAAGTTGTGCAGAGCGAAAGCAATCGCATAATTGAATAATTAACTGCCACCGGGTAGCGAATGCAAAGCATTCGATTATACAGGAGATGATACGTTTGATTTGCGTACAAAACTTTACCAAGAAGTACGGCGATAAAACCGTTGTGAACGATATCTCGTTCACCGCAAAAGACGGCGCTATCACCGGATTTATCGGTCACAACGGAGCCGGTAAATCAACAACGATCAAAGCGATCACGGGCGTTATTCGCCCGACAAGCGGTTCCATTACGATCAATGGGATCGACATCCAGAAGGACGGAAAAAAGGCGAAAAGTCAGTTCGGCTATGTTTCCGACAGCCCCGATCACTTTTTGCGACTAAGCGGAGTTGAATATCTGAATTTTATGGCGGATATTTATGATACGCCCTTAGACGGAAGATCCGCGTTCATTGAGAATTACGCCAAGCGCTTTGGCATTTACGACTCACTGAACAGCACGATACTCTCGTATTCTCACGGAATGCGTCAAAAAATAATGATCATGGGCGCGCTGATCCACAATCCGTCCGTATGGATTTTAGACGAGCCCCTGACCGGCCTCGATCCGCAGTCGGCATTTGAGCTCAAACAGATGATGCGCGAGCACGTAAAAAAAGGGAACTCGGTGTTCTTTTCAACACACGTGCTCGAGGTTGCCGAAAAGCTGTGCGACGAGATATGCATCATCAAAAAAGGAGAGCTTTTGTACTGCGGAACACTTGATGAACTGAGGGCTACGCACAAATCAAATGCTTCACTGGAAAACATTTTTCTTGAATTAACAGAAACAAAAGA
>CADBXH010000166.1 GCA_902798605.1 uncultured Ruminococcus sp.
GGAATGGTTTCCGAGGTATTTCCCGACACGGTACTCAAAAAGCTGCGCAGCGGTAAGATCACGGTAGGCCATGTGCGCTACACTTCAAGCCAAAGCCTCGACCGCGCCGCTAACCAGCCGCTTGTGCTCAGGTATAAGGAAGGCTCGATCGCTATTTCAAGCAACGGATCCATCACTAATTTCCCCGAAATCAGAAAAGATCTTGAACGCGGCGGCGCTATCTTTCAGTCGAATTCAAACGCCGAGCTTATGGCGTATGTTATCGCGACCGAGCGCTGCTCGACCGATAATCTCGAGGACGCGGTTCTTAATTCTATGAAAAAGCTCGAAGGCGCTTATTCAACGGTGATCTGCGCACCTACAAGGCTTATCGCATTCCGCGATGTTTACGGCTTTAGACCGCTATGCATCGGAAAGCTCCAAAACAGCTATGTGTTCTCTTCCGAAAGCTGCGTTTTTGACAGCATCGGAGCGGATTTTGTAAGGGATGTCAAGCCCGGCGAGATGGTAGTTGTCACCGATGACGGAATCCAAAGCTATATGGTCGATTCCGAGCCTGTTAAAACATCACTCTGTTTGTTTGAGTATGTTTATCTCGCCCGACCCGACAGTATCATAGACGGAGTAAGCGTTCACACCGCGCGTATCAGAGCGGGAGAGCTTCTTTTCAAGGAATATCCTATCGACGCCGATATGGTTTGCGGCGTTCCCGATTCGGGAATAATAGCCGCGGAAGGCTACGCAAAGGCGTCCAACATCCCATACGGTATGGGCTTTATGAAAAACAAGTTCATAGGCAGAAAAGTCGGCACCGGAATGGACAAAAAGAAACGTCTTATGCAGACCAAGCTGACCGCGCTCAAATCTAATGTTGAGGGAAAAAGGATAATAGTTATTGATGACTCTATTGTCCGCGGCGAGACCTCAAAGCACATCGTTAAGCTGTTAAGGGACGCGGGAGCAAAAGAAGTTCATATGCTTGTTAGCTCTCCGCCGTTCGTTTTCCCGTGCTACTTTGGAATAGAGATTTGCGACGAGGAGAACCTAATCGCCAATAAGATGGATAAGGAGCAGATCAGAGAAGCGATCGGCGCGGATTCTCTCGGTTATTTGAGCGTAGAGAGCGTTCGGCAAATTGCTAAAGATGCTGACATAGATTTGTGCGACGGATGCTTTACAAGGAACTTCAGCGCTAAAGTGCCCACCACGTTCTTTGTTGATAAATACGCAAACAAACTAAGTGAAAAATATAAATAATGTAACGGAGGTATTTTATGGAAAGCTTTTCAGAGAGTTACAAGGCCGCGGGCGTTGATATAACCGCGGGCTACAAATCGGTTGAGCTGATGAAAAAACACGTTGCGCGCACCAATATCCCAGGCGTTGTATCGGGTATCGGCGGCTTCGGCGGACTTTTCGCTCCCGACTTCAAGGGGATGGAGGAGCCTGTGCTTATCAGCGGCACCGACGGCGTAGGCACAAAAATCAAACTTGCGTTTTTACTTGACAAGCATAACACGATCGGCATCGACTCCGTTGCAATGTGCGTGAACGATGTTATCTGCTGCGGAGCAAAACCGTTGTTTTTCCTCGATTACATCGCTATCGGAAAAAACATCCCCGAAAAGGTAGCTTCTATCGTAGAGGGTATCGCCGAGGGATGTGTGCAGTCAGGCTGCGCGCTCATCGGAGGCGAAACAGCCGAGCATCCGGGTCTTATGCCTGTTGACGAGTACGACGTCGCGGGCTTTTGCGTTGGTATCGCGGACAAGCCCAAGATGATCGACGGCTCAAAGCTCCAAGTGGGTGATGTGCTTATCGGACTTCGCTCCTCGGGCGTTCATTCAAACGGCTTTTCTCTCGTCAGAAAAATCTTCGGAATCGACGAAAACACTATCAACAACACATATCCCGAGCTTGACAAGCCGCTCGGAGAAACTCTTTTGACTCCCACAAAGATATATGTTAAGCCCATCCTTGCTCTTATGGACGAGGTAGAGGTCAAGGCTGTTTCTCACATCACCGGCGGAGGTTTTTATGAAAATATCCCGCGTATGCTCAAAGACGGCCTCGCGGCGAAGATCAAAAAGGACGATATCCCGATTCTCCCGATCTTCAAGCTTATGCAGAGGGTCGGCAACATCAGCGAGCACGATATGTTCAACACCTTCAATATGGGCGTCGGTATGGTCGTTGCCGTATCTAAGGACGAAGCCGGCAAGGCTCTCGAGGTTCTCAAGGCAAACGGCGAGGACGCTGTTGTTCTCGGCGAATTGATCGAGGGAACTAAAGGAGTTGTGTTCGAGTAATGAAAAACATTGTTGTTCTTGTTTCCGGCGGAGGCACAAACCTGCAAGCGCTCATTGACGCTCAAAACAGGGGAGAGATAAAAAACGGAAGAATAACCTGCGTTATCTCCTCAAACCCCAACGCCTACGCGCTTGAACGCGCCAAAAACAACGGTATTGAGACCGAGGTCATCAGGCGCAAGGATTTTGGTACTTTTGATGAGTACGACTTATCACTCACAGAGCTTTTGCAGAGCAAAAACGCCGATGTAGTCGTGCTTGCGGGATTTATGACTATACTCGGCACAAAGGTTATCAACGCCTTTGAAAACAGGATAATCAATATCCATCCCGCGCTTATCCCGTCTTTTTGCGGCGAGGGCTACTACGGGCTGAGAGTCCACGAGGAAGCGCTCAAAAAGGGCGTAAAGGTGACAGGCGCTACCGCTCATTTTGTCAATGAGATCTGCGACGGCGGGCCTATAATAATCCAAAAGGCGGTATACACCAAGCCCGGCGACACACCCGAAGTTTTACAGAGAAGAGTTATGGAAGAGGCTGAGTGGAAGATCCTGCCTAAAGCCGTATCGCTTTTCTGTGAGGATAAAATAAAAGTCATAGGAAACATCACTGAAATATCAGAGTAATTTAATGGAGGATAAAAATGAAAGCTGTATCTTTAACAAAAGAAATTAGTTCAACCAGCTATCCCGGCAGAGGCATCGTGCTCGGCAGAACAGCCGACGGCACAAAGGCGGTCATCGCTTACTTCATTATGGGCAGAAGCGAAAACAGCCGCAACAGGATCTTTGCCGAGACCGAGGACGGAATCAAAACAGAGGCATTTGATCCCTCAAA
>CADBXH010000167.1 GCA_902798605.1 uncultured Ruminococcus sp.
ACCACGAACAGGGTAGGTATCTCCGCGATGAGGATGGTGTAGCACTCCGTGACGAGAACGGCGATTTTGTACTAAACGCAAGATACGAAACTGTTCTTGCGGGAGACAGAACTGTAGAAAGTATCTTAAATATGGATTACTACAAGTACCATACAGTAGTTCAGAAGTGTCCAGGCGGATACCACGACGAGTGGGTAGATGTTATCGTTGATTATGAAGTGTTTACCGCTCCCGAAACCTATACAGCAAAGCTCACTGTAAAGTAAGATGTTCGTATAAAAGTTAGTATTAGAGCCACCCAGGCGTTAGAGCTTGGGTGGTTTTCTTATTGAATTTTACAGCAGTGTTTTAATATGTGGGTTGTATAGGTATATTGGCAGGTTGTTGTAAGGGGAGTGGGGGTGTTTCGATTTGTTGATTACATTTTACTCCGGTTTTCTTATAATAACAAATGTAAATCGGTAGATGTACATTTGATAGCAATTTAGCTTATAACATATTTTTACAACTTGATATGTAAAAAATAAAAGCAGGGCAAAAATTGCTCTGCTTTATTGTCTATTAGGTTCTAATCAGAAGTTGTTTTTACCCCAATTTTACCCCAATTTGGCATTGAGATACATAGAATTACGGGGACATTCGTGTGTGTGTCGTTTCTGATTTGATTAGGTTTTATGCGGCTTTTAAGGTGTTTTGTAAGGTTATGTGAGGATATGTGAAAATAGGCTTTTTATTACTATACCTAATTTCATTATAAATCACCTTTTTCAATTGTTATCTTTTTAATTATACCACATTTCGGTATTAATCTCAATAATAATTTTTTGCATATCGAAATCAATAAATGATTTAAACACTATTGTTAATTGCAAAAAAATATTTTATAATGTATCTGTACAACGGTAACGGCGCAAAACCCAAAACAAAATATGACCGCGTGCAGGTGATTTGTTATGAAAAATCGAAGATCCATATTTGTAAAAATAGCGCTTTTATTGCTGATATTAGTTATGGCGATCGAGGTAGTTGCCCTGTTGTTTGCCTTAAGGGTCACCTATGAGAATAATGTTCAAAGCAGCGAAAAACAAATCAGGAACGCCGCGGATGTAACGGTGCAATTTTGTGAAGGCTACAATCTTTATAATCAGTCTGATGAAAAAACGATCAGCGATACGATGTCCTATTTTTGCGAAATGTTCGATATCAGCTATATTTTTGCCGTAAAGCCTGATTTGGAAAAAAACAGCGAAAAATATCTCGGCATAGGCTTCGGCGAGGACGCGTCGGAGAAAGCAAAGGAGACGCGCTATCCCGGCGTGGTCGTGTACGGAACGCTGAACAACGAGCAGATAGAGGCGTATAAGGGAAACACAGACTGCGCTGTGCGTCACGAAAGCAATCAGTTCGGAGACACTTTGGTTTGCTATATGCCTTGCGAGAAATACTATGACGACAAAACGAACCAATACAAGGAGTATGATGATCCGGTCATAATCGGCGCCGAAATATCACTGAATTCAATAAATATGACTGCCATTAACCGCTTTATAAAAATCGCTGTGCTGACCGTAGGGCTTACTCTGATGGTGTTAGTGATTTTCGGTGTGGTGATTTACTTTAGGGTAGCCAAGCCGCTCCGTATGATAAGCGACCGTATGACCAGCTTTGTCACCGACCGCAAGAACGGCTTTGAAAAGCTCCCGGTCAAGGGCAATGATGAGCTGGCGATGATGGCGTCGTCGTTTAATACGATGACCGATGATATCGACCGTTATCTCGGCGATATCGATACCCTGACCCGCGAAAAGCATACTCGTGAGGCGGAGCTTAATATCGCCCGCAATATTCAGATCGGACTGCTTCCGCCCGATATCAGCAGTACGGACAACTTTGATATCAACGCCTATATGCTGGCGGCAAAGAACGTCGGCGGCGATCTATATGACTACCGGATCCTTAACGACGGAAGGCTTTACTTGGCTATCGCCGATGTTTCGGGCAAGGGAGTCGCCGCGTCGCTGTTTATGTCACGCGCAATCACGCTACTTAACCAGTACGCTCAGGGCGGATATTCCCCTGCGAGCATACTTGAAAAATACAACAACTTCCTTGCCGCGCAAAACCCGGGCAGTATGTTTATCACGACCTTTGTCGCGATCTATGATCCCAAGACCTGTGTGCTGACATACTCAAACGCAGGGCATAACTTCCCGTATATTTTATCCGACAAGCTCATTGTGCTTGACCAAGCTCACGGAATAGCCGCTGGACTGTTTGAGGATGAAAAATACGAGGACGCCACTATTGAGCTGAAACCGGGCGACAGGATATTTGTGTTTACCGACGGCGTCAATGAGGCGAAAAACGCCCGCGGAGAGTTCTACTCCACCGAAAAGCTTGAAGAAATATTGACCAATTGCATCAAAGAAAAATGCGAAGATATCCCGCGCGCCGTTTTGAAAGATATGAATGATTTTACAAAGGGCGCGGAGCAAAACGACGACATCACAATGCTGTCTATTTGCGTCAATCCCGAGGTCGTGCTTGACTTAAAGGCGGAGCTCAACGAGCTCGTAAAGATAAGGGAGAGCATTGAGAGACTTGACGTGAGCGAGTCGCTGAAGAATACGATGTACCTCGCGGCAGAGGAGGTCTTTGTAAATATCTGCAACTACGCCTATGACATAACGGGCGACGTAGAGGTCAAAATCATCAAGGGCGAAAGGATCGTATTCGGGTTTACCGACATCGGCAAGGAGTTTGACCCGACTGCCGATGTGCTTGAGATAGAGGATTACGACCACGACAACGCTGTCGGCGGATTGGGCAGGTTCCTTGCCTTTACGCTTGCCGATGATTACAGCTACGAATATACCGACGGCAAAAATATCCTTAAGCTATATTTCAAAAACGAGGTGAATAAAGATGACGATAACGAAAACGCTTGACGGCGACACGCTGACGATAGCGGCGGAGGGGTGGCTCGACACGATCACCGCCCCGCAGTTCCACGATGAGGTACAGGATCTGAACGGCGCGAAAAACGTGATCCTCGATTTTGGAAATTTAGATTATATTTCATCCGCGGGATTGCGCGAGACCGTAATGCTCTTTCGCAGAGTTTCGG
>CADBXH010000168.1 GCA_902798605.1 uncultured Ruminococcus sp.
TAGCTGCTACATCGGCTACAACGGATCAAAAGTTTGTTGTGCGTTTTTTGTGTCTTTCCCTATTATTTTATTGAATTATTAGTTACAGAATGGTATGATAATAGTATTAAAAAAGGAGGTTTTATTTATGGCTTACAATGATAAAGGAAATAAACAGATGGAGCAGATCACAATACTTTTTGAACAAGACCGTGACCGCAGCGCCGCATATAATAACGGGGAACAGATCGGCGAGTGTGAATTTAGCGTTTCGGGTAATGTTTGGACGATAACCCACACCGGCGTTCGCCCGGAATACGGCGGAAGAGGTATCGCAAAAAAGCTCGTGCTGAGCGTCATAGAAGCCGCCCGCGCCGATAACGCCAAGATCGTACCCTTGTGCTCTTACGCCGATAAACTAATGTCGGGTAAAGAAGAATTTAAGGATGTACTCAATTAATTTTATTGATTTGTCTTGCGGTAAGATTTCCTATGCAGTTTTATAGTGAAAAGCTCTTTTTGCTTTGCCGTCAGGGATAGACAAAATGCCTTAAATGTTGTATAATCAAGATATAAAATACTCATCGGCGGGTCGATAATATGAAGCTAAATGAAATAAAAAACAGCGAAAAATTTTCCCGAAAACTGACACAGCTATACGGCTCTTGCGAGGACAGACTTTCGTATCAGAGAGAGCGGTATCAAAAAGCCTTGGAGCGGTTTTTTGAGATATTCAAAGGAGCAGACGAGGTCGAAATATTTTCCGCTCCCGGCAGGACCGAGATCGGCGGAAACCATACCGACCACCAGCGCGGCTGTGCGCTGGCGGCGGCTGTTGATCTTGATATCATAGCAGTCGTTTCCTTTAACGACGGCGGAGTGATCCGCGTGTACTCGGAGGGTTACGGCTTTAGCGAGGTTGAGCTGACGGATCTGTCCGTACATGATGATGAAAAAGGCGGCTTCACCGCGTTTATACGCGGCATAGCGTCAAGGTTTTCCGATATGGGCGTACGTATCGGCGGAATCGATATGTACTGCGCGTCCGATGTGCTCTCCGGCAGCGGATTGTCGTCCTCGGCGGCTTTTGAAACTCTGCTGTGCGCCGTAATCAACACAAAATATAACGGCGGCAGGGCTGACCCGATCGAGACGGCAAAGATCGGCAAATACACCGAAAACGTGTATTTCGGCAAAGGCAGCGGATTGCTTGACCAGCTTGCGTGCGCTGTGGGCGGGCTTGTGTTTATCGATTTCAAGGACGAGGAAACGCCGTATGTAAAGAAGATCGATTTTGACTTTGACAGCGCGGGATATGACCTGTGTATAACGGATACTAAGGGCAGCCACGCCGATCTTACCGACGATTATATCGCGGTGCCCGAAGAGATGAAACAGGTCGCCCGCTTTTTTAGCAAAGAGGTTTTGAGAGAGGTTGACAAGGACAGCTTTTATAAAGCCATACCAAAACTATACGGCGTATGCTCAGACCGCGCGATACTTAGAGCCGCGCACTTTTTTAAAGAAAACGAACGCGTCTTTTTTGAAGCAAAGGCGCTTGAAGAAAATGATATCGAAAGGTTTTTATGTCTTTACAGACAGTCTGCCCGGTCATCTTCGGAGCTCCTGCAGAATTTGTATTCCGCAAAATATCCAAAGAGTCAGGGGATACCGCTCGCAATTATGATGAGCAGGCTCGTCCTGGGCGATGACGCCGCTGTCAGGGTCCACGGAGGCGGCTTTGCGGGTACGGTACAGGCGATCGTCAAAAAAGAAAAGACAGAGGAATATATACAGAAGATGGACGAGCTGTTCGGCAAAGGGAGCTGCCGCGCGCTTTATATCCGTCCGACAGGACCGGTCATGGTGATTTAGGAGGTGCGCAATGATTTGTGAGCACATACAAAGACTGATTAATTATTCGATCAAAAACGATTTGATCGACAAAGCGGACGAGATAGTTATCCGCAATACGCTGATGGACGCTCTGCATGTTTACGACTGGCAGGATTCGCCGGTACGCGAAGCGGGCGAGAGTATCGACGACATATTAAAACCGCTTGTTGACTTTGCCTGCAAGAAGGGTGTTATAGAGGACACAGTCGCAAACAGGGATTTGTTTGACACAAAGCTTATGGGCATAGTCACTCCACTGCCGCGGGACATAATTCGTGAATTTGAAAAGCGTTACGCAAGCTCCCCGGAGAACGCCACGGACTGGTATTATGATAACAGCAAAAAGCTCAACTACGTCCGCGCGGGGAGGATCGCGAAGGATCTTAAATGGACGTATGATTCGGACTTCGGTACCCTTGATATTACGATAAACCGCTCAAAGCCCGAGAAGGATCCTCGCGATATCGAAAAGGCTCGCGCGACAACCTCAACAGCATATCCGAAGTGCCAGCTTTGTGCAGAAAATATGGGCTTTGCCGGAAACCAAAATCACCCCGCAAGGCAAAACCTGCGCCCGATACCGATAGAAATAGCGGGCGGCGAGTGGTATCTTCAATACTCGCCCTACGGCTACTATAACGAGCATTGTATCGTGTTCAACAGCAAGCATATCCCGATGGTTATCGACGCCGATGTGTTCAAAAAGCTATTTGATTTTACACACCGTTTTCCGCATTATTTTGTCGGCTCCAATGCCGATTTGCCGATAGTCGGCGGCTCTATCCTTTCGCATGAGCATTTTCAGGGAGGCCGCTACACCTTCGCTATGGCTAAGGCGGAGGAAGAATATAGATTCGTTTTGCCTGAGTTCGCGGATGTTGAAGCCGCGACACTAAAATGGCCGATGTCCGTTATCCGACTGCGCTCAAAGGACAAAGAAAAGCTTTGCGAAGCCTGCGCGAAGATACTTTCAAAATGGCGTTCTTATACGGATGAAAGCGCCGGGATATTCGCCTTCACCGACGGTACGCCTCACAATACGATAACCCCTCTAGCCCGTATGAGAGGTGTAGAATTTGAGTGCGATCTTGTGCTCAGGAACAATATCACGTCCGAGCAAAGACCGCTCGGAGTGTTCCATCCCGGTCCTTCGCTCCATCATATCAAGAAGGAGAATATAGGACTTATCGAGGTTATG
>CADBXH010000169.1 GCA_902798605.1 uncultured Ruminococcus sp.
CAAGTACAACGTTACCGCTTCGCTCCAGAAGCCCAAGATCGCTTACCGCGAGACTATCCGCAAGAAGGTTTCGGCTCAGGGACGCTACAAGAAGCAGTCCGGCGGTCACGGCCAGTTCGGCGACGTTTGGATCGAGTTCGAGCCGTTTGATACAGACGGTATCGAGTTTGCAGAGCGCGTTGTAGGCGGAGCTGTTCCCAAGAACTTCTTCCCCGCTGTTGAAAAGGGTCTGCGCGATTCTATTAAGAAGGGCGTGCTCGCGGGTTATCCCACAGTCGGTATCAAGGCTACTCTTTACGACGGCTCTTACCACCCCGTAGACTCCTCCGAGATGTCATTTAAGACCGCCGCAAGCCTTGCTTATAAGAACGGAATCCCCAACGCTATGCCTACTCTGCTTGAGCCCATCGGCAGCCTTAAGGCGTATGTTCCCGACAACAATATGGGCGACGTTATGGGCGAGGTAAACAAGAGACGCGGTCGCGTGCTCGGTATGTCTCCCGCTGAAAACGGCACTCAGGTAGTCGAGGCTGAGGTCCCGATGTCCGAGATGAGCGACTTTGCGACCTTTATCCGCCAGATCACACAGGGTCGCGGCTCATATGAGTTCACCTTTGCTCGCTATGAGGATTGTCCCTCAAACGTTGCTCAGAAGGTTATCGAAGCCGCCAAGGCCGATATGGAAGAGGATTAAGCAACGTTGCGTTGCATCCGGTCCGGCAACGTGTCGTTGCACCCAGTCCGCCTTTGGAAAGCTTTGTTATAATTCAAGCGTTTCTGCAACGGCGGGTCAAAACGGCGAGTTGAACTCAACGTTTGTCGCGGCGGCGACACCGCAGTCCGCCTTTGGAAAGCACTGATTTGATTCAGGCGTTTTTGCAACGGCGGGTCAACACGGTGAATTAAACTCAGCGTTTTTAGTCTTTCAACAAACACATAAATAATTTAGAGCTGCTGACAATACTGCCGGCAGCTCTAATTTTTGTTATTACGCTGTCATTCTGAGGCTCTGCCGAAGAATCTTATACCGCTCTCTCCAACGTTGGTTAAAGAGGTATGAGCCCGTAGCCGGGCGGCAACCTTAGCACGTCGGCAAACCTTTTGTCACTTCGTGACATTTCCCTTAAAAAGGGAATCACCTTTTGCCGCTTTGCGGCATTTCCCCTATCAGGGGAATCACCTTCGCTAAAGCTCAGGATGACAGCATTTTTTGTTTTTATATATGTTATGACCCGCCGTTAGCTAAACCTGTTTTCTGAACCGAACATTTAAAAAGGCGGATTGGATGCAACGTCACGTTGCTTTAAGCCATTCTCTCAAATAAGTCTGCGTGCCTTTGTCAAAGCCGGAAAGGGCTTCGATTATAAAGCTCTGCGGCTGTTCAAAATCGGAGATCACCCAGTCGGCGACTATCGCGAGACATCCGTTTGAGTGATATTTGATGGCGCAATCCACCCTGCTGTCGTTCATATTGACGCCGAAGCTTTCAGCCCAGATCATACGGTTGAGTCCCTCTACCGTTTGCAGCAGCTTTTGATAAAGAGGAACATTGTTGTGCGGACTGAATATCATTTTAAAAACCTTCGGGTTTGCCTGTATATATTCAAAAACAGCGGGATAAACCTCATACTCCAGCTTTATGCCTTCCCCGGTGATTATTGCTCCGAGGTCGACCAAAACGGTTTTTTCGATATGCTCGTAAACGTCATAAATATCGTAATAATGTTTGTAAAACGTCGCGCGTCCGACGTCTGCTTTATCGACCAGCTCTCTGACGGTTATCTTGCTCAGCTCTTTTTCGTACATAAGCTCGGCGAACGCGTCGCAAATTGCCGTTTTGACCCTTGACGTCCTGCGGTTCTCTGTATTTTTTGCCATGATCCCAACACTCCCTTCGTTTTATTTTATCATAACAAATTTTTACAAGGATTACAACAATCTTTTTAAATAGACAATTATTTTTTTATTTGTACGCAAATAGACAGCCGAATAACAGAGTGTCTGTTTATAGACAAACCGGGGGTGGATTGAAGATTGAATTACCGCTGAAACAGTGCTATCATAAAATCACAGAAAAAAAACGCAAAGGAGACGGCACCATGAAAAAGACAAATCTTAAAACAAGGATCATCGCAACAGCATTATCGGCAATCACAATATTTTCAGTCGGCGCGGTAGCTATGACTTCTGCTTCGGCAGCTACCGAATCGGCGTCGGCATCCGTAGGCGGTGCAGGCGACATTGCAAAGACCGCCTTTGGCTATGTCGGAAAAACACTGCTCAACACAACCAGCACCAGGCTCGCCAATATGGCGATCGGCCCCGTGTTTAATCTTATTTTCGGCTTGGACGACGGTCCCTCCAATAAGGACGTGATCGACGACGTAAACAAGCAAGCCGCGGAGATCAAGGCTAAGATAAACGCGGTTATGAATGAGGTTCAGACCCTTTCGGAAAACGCGAATAAATATCACAGCGAAGAGATGCGACAGCTTCAGATGATCGATTCAAACATCAGCACTTTGGAATTCAGAAAGCAAATCGACAAGATCGCCGACGACTACTCAAATGTGCTAAAGCGCATCGATCAGAACAAGGATAACTTTACCTGCGACGGTATGGGCAAGCTCAACAACACAACATACAAGGCGTACAAAGAGATAATCAATGACCCGATGTGCAACCTCAGCACCTTGCAGGCGGATTTTGACGCGACGCTCAGCTTCCTAAAGGGCGAGCGCAGCTCAAACAATCACGAAAATGGTTATGCTCAGCTCACATCATATTTGCTAAACAGAGTTATTGCCGCCGACAAAAACGAACACAGCTACACCAAAACTCCCGACTATCACAAGGTGATCAACGGTATCAACACCGAGATCAGCTCAATGGAAGAACACGCTGTGCTTGACTTTTTCGCGATAAACGTACTGAATAATATGTCTAAGAAAGTCAAGGAATATGAGATCGACAACAAAATCATCACCGTAAACCCTGACGAAGCTCCTTACACAAAGCATGAGAATACCGCAAGCGAAATGCTCCAAAGCCTCAGCG
>CADBXH010000170.1 GCA_902798605.1 uncultured Ruminococcus sp.
GCTGCTCGGATATTTTTTGCTGTTCGGCGCGATAATACTGATCGTGCTATGGGTGTTCCAGTCGTTTTTTCTAAAGCCCTACTACACGAATTCAAAAACTAACCGCGTTCAGCAGGGCGCGGCAAGGATCTCGCAGTCGATAGAGCAGAACAAAAATATTTGGACAACTATCGACAACGTGGCGAGCGACAACTCGCTCTCGGTATATGTTTACGATTCGAGCTCGGGGCTTATGAAAATGCTCTACCAGTGCACATATGATATTCCGGCGAACGAACTGGTTATTGAGGAGCACGAAATTTACGCCTACTACCGCAACGCGAAAAACAACAACGGTTCATATATGACGGTCGATACGATCAGCGTCGCCGATGTTGCGCGGCGCAAGCTCGATATGCTGAGAAGCGCTTTTTCGGGTGCGACCGACGACAGCGCAAATACCGAAATACACTACCGTTCGCAGTCGGATGTATCCTCCGAAAGCGTCATATGCTCCAATGTGATAACGCGCGATGACGGAAGCGAAAGATTTTTGCTTATCACCTCATCGCTCACTCCGCTGAGCAATACGCTTGAAATAATGCGGGGCCAGCTTGTTTGGGTATCGTTTGCCTTTGTTGTTATGTCGGTCATTTTCTCGCTTTACGCGAGCCGCAGGATAGCAAAGCCGATCTCAAAAACCAACACCTCGGCAAAGGAGCTTGCAAAGAAGAACTATGACGTTGAGTTCAACGCGAGAGGCTACCTTGAAGTCGAGGAGTTGAACGAAACGCTAAACTACGCAAAAACCGAGCTCGCGGCTACCGAAAAGCTGCAGCGGGAGCTTATCGCCAATATATCTCACGATCTGCGCACGCCGCTGACGATGATCACCGGCTACGGCGAGGTCATGAGGGATCTGCCCGGAGAGAATACACCCGAGAATATCCAGATCATTATTGACGAGGCGACAAGACTTTCTACGCTTGTTAACGACCTGCTTGACCTTTCTAAGCTGCAGTCGGGCGCGCTGCAGGCGGAGAAAAAGAAGTTCAGCCTAACCGACAGCATAAACGAGATCTTCGCGAGATACTCTAAGCTTATTGAGCAGGACGGCTACAACATCATCTTTGATTATAAGGAAAACGTGTATATCAACGCAGATGAGCTGAGGATCTCTCAGGTCATATACAACCTTGTGAACAACGCCGTCAACCACGTCGGCGAGGACAAGACCGTTATCGTCACCCAGACCGTCAAGAACGGAAAGGTCAAGGTCGAAGTCACCGACCACGGCGAGGGTATCCCGCCGGATAAGCTCGAAGATATCTGGGAAAGATATTATAAAGTCGACAAGGAACACCGCCGCGGCGTTATCGGCTCGGGACTCGGGCTTTCGATCGTCAAGAGCATACTTGACGCTCACAACGCGAGGTACGGAGTAATGAGCACGCTCGGCAAGGGCAGCACGTTCTGGTTTGTGCTTGATGCTGACTCTGTCAAAAAAATCAAAAAGGACGAATAAAAAACATAATATCAACTTGTGAGAGCCGGGAGTTTTTCCGGCTCTCAACTATTTTAAATTTTCTTGCCGAATAATGTTGTTTTTGCGGCCGATCTGTTGTATAATGACTATATATGTACTTTATTATGGAGGAAAAGGCTTATGAGCGGGCGCAATAACGACGATTATTTTGATCTCGACAACTTTGATGACGAAATATACAGCAGCAAATCCCGCGCCGAAAAAGCGTCGGGCAAAAAGCCCGTGCCAAAAAGCAGCCGTACAAAAGCGAGGGAAAGGCGCATTAAAATGCTCAAAAACCGCTCGCTTATCATTATTATAGGAATAGCGATCCTCGCTTTGGTGATCGTTCTGTTCGTCTTTATGCTCAAGGGTTGCGGCGGCGGACAAAACAAGGTCGTAAACGTTTCTACCGAGACCAAGTTCAAACAGGAGGGCAGAAAAGCCACTCCGTCGGAAGCGACCCCCAACGGCAATTCCGGCTCGGGCGGAAGCGCGGCTTCATCCGATTTCAAAAAAACAGCTGTCGAAGACGACAACTCTCCCGCGGAGGTTTACGGCGAGTGCTGTGTTTGGAAAAACGCGGGAAATCTCAGGTTCGCGCCGGACAACGGCAGTGCGGAGGCTTACGCCTCGGCGGTCAAGGGCTTTGCGGAAAAGAATCCATCACTTAAGATTTACAATATAGTAGCTCCGAGCAGCACCGAGCTGTGTCTGCCCGACAGATTAAAGACCGGCGACTTTGCCACCGCATCTCAGGCTGAATTTTTGACCGCAGTCAATAATTCTCTCGGTTCCGAGGTAACATCCATCAACGCGTATAACGCGCTCGGCGAACACACCAACGACTACATCTACTATAAATCGGACGACAACTGGACAGACTTGGGCGCTTATTACGCCTATTCCGCTTTTGCCAAGGCGGCGGGACTGACTCCGCTCGAATTGGGCAGCTGCGAGGACAAAACGATAGACGGTTTCTACGGCAGCTATTCGACCTATACGGCGACCGCCGGTGAGGACGCGGTCCACTACCGCTACTTGCCGTATGACGCGCCGATGGACGTCACCGACCAAAACGGCAACACATTCACAAACCCGAGCCCCTATTATGAAGCGGCAACCGCCGGAACGTTTACGACCGGAGTGTTCCTTGTCGGCGACAATCCGCTGTCGGTGATCCGTTCGAGCTCACAGGCTGCTCAGGGCGACAAAAAAATCGCCGTTGTAAAAGAGGATTACGGCAACGCGCTTGCCCCGTATCTCTCCAATAACTACGGCGAGGTACACGTAATAGATTACCGTTACTTTAATATGATGGGCGTCAGTTTCTCCGACTACTGCGCACAGAACGGTATCACCGATGTTCTGATAATCTACGATATCAAGAGCGCGGGATCACAGTCGCAGATCGACGCGTTAAAATCCATTTAGTTTTTTCGGAAAGGAGGCGGCAGAATTGATTGCGGATAACGTTAAGGTTTCCAT
>CADBXH010000171.1 GCA_902798605.1 uncultured Ruminococcus sp.
ACTCTCTTAAATCAATGTTCTGTCCACCCTCTTCGGCTCTGGAATGAATCAGCTGAGCGTCTAAACCGAGATTATTAAGTACGTCTTCAAGGAAAACAAGTCTTTTGTTAAGGCTGTCGAGCAAGGTGAGTTTTATGTCTGGTCTGGCGATTTTTAATACCAAGCCCGGAAATCCCGCTCCCGTTCCGACGTCAATAATACTCGCATTGTTCGGAATATCAACATAATTCAAAACGGAAAGGCTGTCTGCAAAATGTTTTATCGCAACATCCTTTGGTTCGGTTATCGCGGTAAGGTTCATCTTTTCATTCCAGCTGACAAGGAGATTGTAATAAATTTCGAGTTGACTGAGTTGTTCTCCGGATAATTTTATTTTAAAATCCTTAACGGCGGATAAAATATATTCCTTTATATCCATAATCATCCTCGGTTCTTGTTTGTCGCGAGCCAAATCAAAAGCACGCTGATGTCCGCTGGCGATACTCCCGAGATACGGGAAGCCTGCCCTATGTTGAGCGGCTTGATCTTATTAAGCTTTTCCTGCGCCTCTAATCTCAACCCCGCGATAGTCGTATAATCAAAATCGGTCGGCAAGAGTTTATTTTCAAGCTTCTTTACCTGCTCTACCTGCTTTAACTGCTTTTGGATATAACCCTCGTACTTTATCTCAACTTCAATTTGCTCGATCAGGCTTTGATCTAAATCAGGACAATCGGGGTCAATTTGTTTTATAACATCATACCCGATTTGCGGACGGCGGAGAAGATTTATCTCCCTGATTCCGGTTGTAACGGGTGATGTTTCACGTGAAACAAGCAGCTCGTTAAGCTTTTCGGTCGGAGCGGCTGTGGTCGATTCAAGCCTTTTTATCTCTTTTCTTTTAAGCTCCTGCTTAGCTAAAAACTTTTCATATCGTTTTTCGCTGATGAGTCCAAGCTCGTAGCCCGTCGGGGTAAGTCTTTCATCGGCATTATCCTGACGGAGTATCAGCCTGTATTCGCTGCGTGAGGTCATCATTCTGTACGGCTCGTTTGCGCCCTTTGTTACAAGGTCGTCGATAAGCGTGCCGATATATGAATTTGCTCTTGTCAGCACAAATGGCTTTTTGCCGAGAACCTTGTGCGCGGCGTTAACTCCCGCGACAAATCCCTGCGCAGCAGCTTCTTCATATCCGGAGCTTCCGTTGAATTGACCTGCTCCGAACAAGCCTTCAAAATCTTTGAATTCAAGAGTGGCGTTCATAGCGGTCGGGTCAACGCAATCGTATTCGATTGCGTACGCCGGACGCATCATAACACAGTTTTCAAGTCCTTTTATCGTGCGGTAAAATTTCAGCTGGACCTCCTCGGGCAGCGAGCTGCTCATTCCCTGAAGGTACATCTCCTCCGTACTCTCACCGCATGGCTCAATAAACAGTTGGTGTCTGGGCTTATCCTTAAAGCGCATAATCTTATCTTCAAAGCTCGGACAATAGCGCGGACCTACTCCCTCTATCCTGCCCGCGTACAACGGCGAGCGGTGGATGTTTTCAAGGATGACCTGTTTTGTTTTATCGTTAGTCCAAGTTATGTGGCAGTCCACCCTGTTTTTCCCAAGGCTTTCAGTTTCATAAGAAAACGGCTGCGGAGGCTCGTCACCCTTTTGCACTTCCAAGTCGGAAAAATCAATTGAGCGCCTTAGCATACGCGCGGGTGTTCCCGTCTTGAATCTTCTTAGCGGAAGTCCGAGCTCCTTTAGGCTCTTACCCAACTTTGTCGCGGGAAAAATCCCGTCGGGTCCGCTCTCGTAGCTGACTTCTCCGACGTAGATCCTACCGCCGAGGTATGTACCTGTGGCAATAATAACGGTTTTACATTTATAAACCGCGAGCATCTGGGTTTTAAGCTCATAACCCCCGTCAGTCCTTTTTATGTCTGTTATCTCTGCCTGTCTGAGTTCAAGATTTTCCTGAAGCTCGAGCTTATGCTTCATTGTGTCCGAATATTTTCTGCGGTCGATTTGTGCGCGCAGTGAATGTACCGCGGGTCCTTTTCCGCGGTTAAGCATACGCGACTGCAAAAAGCACTCGTCGGCGGTCTTTCCCATTTCTCCGCCGAGCGCGTCGATCTCGCGCACAAGATGACCCTTTGCCGTTCCGCCGATTGACGGATTGCAGGGGCAGTTGCCCACAGCGTCCATATTGATTGTAAAAACAGCGGTGGTACATCCGAGCCTTGCCGCGGCGAGCGCCGCCTCTATTCCGGCGTGACCTGCGCCGATAACGGCAACATCGTATTCACCTGCAAAATAATCCATAGTTTTTTCCTCTTATTTTCCCACACAGAAGTTGTGGAAAACTCTGTCGATAACCTCGTCGCTCGTTCTCTCTCCTGTCATTTCCAAAAGCTCGGAAATAGCGTCTTCAAGAGAAACCGTTACCGCGTCGTAGGTCAGCCCCATATCAAGGGCTTCTTTTGCCTCTTTAACGGATTCGAGGGCATTGCTCACGTTTGAACGCTGTCGCTCGTTTGATAGGATACCCTCACTGGGATTGAGTTTTTCCGTACCCGCGATTTTCTCGACCGTTGAGATTATATCCTCTCTGCCCTCTCCGTTCGCGGCAGATATATATATTATATTGTCTATTTTAGATTTTATATTGTCTATTTCTAATTGATTATCTAAATCTGTCTTATTTATTATCGCAATTGTAGGAACCTCAGCAGACAGTTCTAACAGATTGTAGTCGTCCTCATCAAGAGTCTGACTGTTATCAAAAACCGCGAGTAAAAGTCCGCACTGTTCCAAACGCTTTTTTGCACGGTCAACTCCGATTTTTTCAACCGCGTCATCGGTATTTCTGAGCCCCGCGGTATCACTTAATCTGAGGATAACGTCGCCGACTACGACCGTATTCTCAACAACATCCCTTGTTGTTCCGGGAATATCGGTGACAATGCTCTTTTCGCTGCCCGAAAGCAAATTCATCAGCGTGCTTTTGCCGACGTT
>CADBXH010000172.1 GCA_902798605.1 uncultured Ruminococcus sp.
CGGTCCCAAGGGTTCGGCTGTTCGCCGATTAAAGTGGTACGCGAGCTGGGTTCAGAACGTCGTGAGACAGTTCGGTCCCTATCTGTCGTGGGCGTAGGAAATTTGAGAGGATCTGTCCCTAGTACGAGAGGACCGGGATGGACGCACCTCTGGTGCACCGGTTGTTCTGCCAAGGGCATGGCCGGGCAGCTATGTGCGGATTGGATAAACGCTGAAAGCATCTAAGCATGAAGCCAACCTCAAGATTAGATTTCCCATAGCATAAGCTAGTAAGGTCCCCGGAAGACTACCGGGTTGATAGGCAGCAGGTGTAAGTATGGTGACATATGTGCCAGGCTGTACTAATAGACCGAGGGCTTGACCTTCTTCGATTCTCTTCGCATTCGCTTTGTTCGGTTTTCAGGGAATAAATATTTTGAGCGCAGAATAATCTGCGCTCTTTTTGTTTTTTTGATATGTAATTTTTTACAAAAGCAAAAATTTGATAAAAAACAGCAAAATTATGGTATACATTTTTTTGTGTATTGTGTATAATAACCCTGAAGATTTATGTGTGTTTATTTGCCGAATTGCTGATGTTCCGCAAACAAACAGCATGTTTTACAAAACGAGGAAAGGAAAATGACTATGTTTTCAAAAAAATTATCTTACAGCGCAAAGAAAATCAGTGCGGTAATTTTGAGTGTTTGCATGATAGCTTCGCTTTTTGCCGGCCTGCAGATTTCAACCGCTGTAGCGGCATCGGTAGACACCGAAACAGCCATTTATGTCGGTAATGCCGGCAATAATCATCACGCCGCCGCTTTTATACCGGTAGATTTGGCGATAGAGGGTGATAAAACCAATGACGGCAACGCTCTTGAAGGCGAACAGCTTTTCAAGCTTCAGTTCAAGTGCCGTATGCTTTCGGGCAGTAAGCCGGTTGTAGGCGTTTACCGTATAGACGAGAACGCGGCTAACAATAAGACCTACAGTGAGCCTGACTGGTGCGACCAGAACAGCGTAACCGTAGAAAACGGTATCTGCACCGCTACTGTAAAGGTTGTGTTCAACAAGAGGGTAAATCCGAACAGCGAGGGCTTCCGCTCATTCTATCTTGCGATAGGCAATTCGTATTATGACGGTTCCGCTACCACCGTCGCCGATTTTGACGATGCGTTTGTTATGAGCGATGTAAAGCTTTTCTGGATTGATCCGGACGCTGAACAGGGAACTGAACCGGACTATAATATTCTCCCCGAGTTTAACTCCTCCAATATCAATTTTGACGGTACATATTTCTTCAAGTACAACGGATGCGATAACTGGGATTCTCCGCCTGGCGCCGGCACTATGAAATGGCACCTTTTCTCATCCCCTGAAGTAATTAAAGAGATAACCGTTCCGGAGGATTATAACACATCCGAAGCCTACGCCGCGGCTAACTTTACAAAGGTTGAGGAAACCGAGTATACCCGTGAGTATTATACAAACGAGAATTATGAGGGCCGCGTATTTGCGAAGTTAAACGGCAGTAACGACGCCGGCTTTGAGATTATCAGCAGTGACAACAACAAAAAGATGATAATTATTGACGCTAACCACGAGGGTGAAGAGGATGTCAATACCAAGACAGGTAAGGAATACGCCCCGAAATTAAACCGTGCGGCAAACATTTTCCTGCCTATCTCTTACGGTCATTATGCAATGAGCGGCAGTACGGCCGAAAACATCAATTTCCTTGTAAAGGTTACCTTTAACGCAAAGCAGCTTGAAGGAAGCGATGCGCCTGTAATCGGAAGAATTGTTGGTAAAAAGAGCAATTCCTCGGGCAGAGGCTCACAGGCGCTGCCGAAAGCGGCACATAATATTGCCGTGGGCGATTATTTCAGCGACCCGGTAGGCAAGCACGAAAAGTATTATAACGGCGATGAAGAGTTGACCTATACATATAATGCCGAAACAGGCGACTTTGAAGGTTGGATGCGCGTTCGTTGCGCGGATAACGATTATGCTTCACGCTTCGGTGTAAACGAAATAATCACCATAGGCAACTCTGAGCATGTAAACAGCAACGGCGGAAAGTTTGACTCAACCGCCTTTAACACCTCCTTTGCGATAAGCAATATTAAGGTTGATTTGTATCAGTGCAGTGGTTCGCCATATAAGCTCGGCGCTCTTATCGCCGAGGATATAGCCCCTGCGCTTTATGCTGATACGGTGGATACCGATACAAGATGGGCGCATCAATATACGAGTGATGTTTCAAACCACGCTCGTGACTGTATCCGCGCGCCGCAGAACCTCTGGAGCGCAGAGGGTAATGTGGGTATGGTTCATACCGAAAACCTTACCGCCTGCATCAGCGAGGGACACACTTTAACACATCACGAGGCAACCGATGTTACACGCGAGTATTGGTCATGCTCCTGCGGCAAAAACTTCAAAGAAGCGTATGCCAAGACCGAGATCACCGATCTTTCCGCAAAAAATCAGATGATTTACATCGGCAAGAGTAAAAACCCGGCAAGCGTATTTATACCGCTTAAACTCAGCGGATACGAGGAATACAGATGGTTTAAGTTCACCTGTAAGGCAAAGAGCATCGGCGGAGAAGCAATTCCCGTAATTTCAACCCTTTATGCCAAGTATGACGGAACAAACACCTGCGAGCCTACCGTTTCTAAGGGTGACGGTATAAATGTATGGGATTACAGCTATGACGCTGAAACCCAGACGCTTACTGCTTATATCAAGGCGTGGATTAAGGGGACTATCAATCAGGGCGACCGCTATCCGTTTGAGAGAATGAACCCGATATCCGGCGCTAATGTGGCAATAGTTTTAGGTAACGGCACCTATGTAGGCGCCAACGGATATTCAGAGCATCCGGACGATACTTCTGAACTTTCTTCGAATCTGCCAGATTCCTAGCAGACTCGATAACCACAGCGGCACCGGAAATCTTCACTGAAACAGCG
>CADBXH010000173.1 GCA_902798605.1 uncultured Ruminococcus sp.
TGCTCCGCTGACGATAGCGGGCTTCCAGAATATGAAGGCGCTTTCGACCAACCCCGACCCCAAAAAGGCTTCGCGTCCGTTTGACAAGGACCGCGACGGCTTTGTAATGGGAGAGGGCGCGGGTATCCTAATCCTCGAGGAATACGAGCACGCAAAGGCTCGCGGCGCCAAGATATACGCTGAGTTCGCAGGTTACGGAAACACCTGCGACGCTCACCACATTACAGCTCCCGACCCCGAGGGCGCGGGGCTTGCAAGGGCGATAAAGATCGCGTTTGACGAGGCGAATGTCCCCGAGGACGCTCAGATCTACATCAACGCCCACGGCACAAGCACGCACCTCAACGACCTTACCGAGACAATGGCGTTCAAATCTGCTCTCGGCGACAAGGCGTATGACGCGAGCATCAGCTCGACAAAGTCGATGACAGGCCATATGCTCGGCGCGACAGGAGCGATCGAGGCTATAGCCGCGGTAAAGGCTATCGATGACGGAATGATACCGCCCACGATAAACCTTGACGAGCCCGATGAGGGACTCGACCTTGACTACACACCCAAGACAGCCAAAAAGCGCGATGTAAATGTTGCGGCTTCAACAAACCTCGGCTTTGGCGGACACGACGCCTGCGTGGTATTTAAGAAGATTTAAGGAGGAATAATTAATGATCGATATTTCCACTTTAAAAGAATACATAAAGGTTCTTGAGGAATGCTCGCTTGAGAAAATCGAGATTTCCGACGGAAACGATACGATAAGCCTTGAAAAACCGCATTCGGTTGCAACTGCTCCCGCAGCGGTCACAGTCAACGCCGCTCCCGTCCAGGCGGCTCCCGCTCCCGCGGCAGAGCCCGAGGATGACGGCAAGACAATCTCGGCTCCTATCGTGGGCGTGTTCTACGCGGCTCCCTCACCGGAGAGCGACCCGTATGTCCACGTCGGCAAAAAGGTCAAAAAGGGAGATGTTGTCTGCATAATCGAGGCGATGAAGTGTATGAACGAGATACAGGCCGAGGAGGACGGCGAGATCACAGCCGTACTCGCAACAAACGGCGAGCTCGTAGAGTACAACCAGCCGCTGTTCGCAATAAAATAATAATAAAAATATTGTAGGGGCGGACCCATGTGTCCGCCCGCCTGAGAACCACTCTTTGCGGTAATCTACGGGCGGACACACGGGTCCGCCCCTACACAGTAAATGCTGAGGTAATTATGAATCAGGAAGAAATAAAAAAAATACTGCCCCACCGCGACAATATGCTACTTGTTGAGGAGTCCGAGGTCGTTGACGACGTCACCGCAAAGGGACGCTACACTATCAAAGGCGACGAATTCTTTTTGCAGGGTCATTTTCCGGGCAACCCCGTTGTTCCGGGCGTTATCCTCTGCGAGATGATGGGTCAGGCAAGCTGCTGCTTGCTCGCCGACAAGGTGAGTAACTGCACGCCGTATTTTACAAAGATGAACAACGTAAAGTTCAAAAACCCCGTAAAGCCGGGCGATACCCTCGAGAGCGTCTGCACCCTCACCAAAAACAGAGGGCCGTTCTACTTTATCGACGCCAAGGGTTATGTTGACGGCAAGCTCTGCGTAAGCGCGGAATTGTCGTTTGCTCTGATTGAAAATAAAGAATAAAAGAGATAATCAAAATTTTTGAGATTACAATACTTAATTGTGTCAAATCGGCTTGTAAGCAGGAATGACACTTGAGAGCTGAGGTAATTTAAAATGTTTTCTAAAATACTTATAGCTAACCGCGGAGAGATCGCTGTCCGCATCATCCGCGCCTGCCGCGAGATGGGTATCGCGACCGTTGCGATCTATTCCGAGGCAGATAAAAACGCCATGCACGTCCAGCTTGCCGACGAGAGCTATTGTGTCGGCGGCAGCCGTGTGTATGAAAGCTACCTTAATATCCCCGCAATCCTCACCGTCGCGGTAGAAAGCGGAGCCCAGGCTATCCACCCGGGCTACGGACTTCTCAGCGAAAACGCCAAGTTCGTGTCGCTTTGCGAGCAGTGCAACATCAACTTTATCGGACCCACCTCGGGAATGATCGCTATGCTCGGCGACAAGGACAACGCGCGCAAAACCATGCGAGCCGCCGGCGTTCCCGTGACCCCCGGCTGCGATATAGTCGAGGATCTTGAGCAAGCCAAGCAGGAGGCGGACAAAATCGGCTTCCCGCTCTTGATAAAGGCGCGTTCGGGCGGCGGTGGAAAGGGCATACGCAAGGTCGATTATCCCGAGCAGTTCGAGGACGCTTTCCTCTCGGCTTCATCAGAGGCAGAGGCGGCGTTCGGCGATGGCGCGTGCTATCTTGAAAAATTCATTTTCCCCGTTAAGCACATAGAAATGCAGCTCCTCTGCGACAAATACAACAATATCATCTGCCTCGGCGAGCGCGAGTGCTCAGTCCAGCGCAAAAACCAGAAGATGATCGAGGAGAGCCCCAGCCCGGCGCTTGACGAAAAGACCAGAAAACAGATGATGATCGCCGCGGTCAAGGCGGCAAAGGCGGTCAACTATGTCAACGCCGGTACGGTCGAATTTTTGCTCGACAAAAACAACGACTTCTACTTTATGGAGATGAACACCCGACTCCAGGTCGAGCACGGAGTTACCGAGATGGTAACGGGACTCGACATCGTCCAGTGGCAGATCAGGATCGCCGCGGGCGCGAGGCTCAACCGCACTCAGGACAGCATTTTTACACACGGAAACGTAATAGAATGTCGTATTAACGCGGAAAATCCCGATAAAAACTACCGCCCCAGCTGCGGTAAGATCAATCGACTGCACGCCCCCGGCGGATCGTTCGTGCGCTTTGACACCGCGATCTATCAGGACTATACGGTCCCGCCGTATTACGATTCAATGATCGGCAAGCTGATAGTTCAGGCGCGCACCAGA
>CADBXH010000174.1 GCA_902798605.1 uncultured Ruminococcus sp.
CTTCGGCGTGAATCTGATTTGCGTTGAGGATGGTATAGACAGCTCCAAAGACAGCGGTAAGTTAATGATATCCGTATTATCTGCTGTTGCTGAGATTGAACGAGAGAACATTCTTGTTCAAACAATGGAAGGTCGCAGACAGAAAGCCCGTGAGGGAAGATGGAACGGCGGTTTTGCTCCTTACGGATATAAGCTTGAAAACGGAGAATTGAAAATAGCGGACGATGAAGTTGAGGTTATCCAAATCATCTATGATAAATTCGTTCATACAAACATGGGAGCGACTGCAATCGCAGCTTACTTAAACGATCACGGCTATAAAAAGAAATTGCGTCAGAATAACACATCAGAGTTGTTTTCTGCACACTTCGTAAAAATGGTGCTTGATAATCCCGTGTATTGCGGAAAGCTCGCTTACGGTCGCCGGAAAACCGAAAAAATCCCCGGTACACGAAATCAATTTCATATTGTAAAACAAAATGAGTATCCCGTGTATGACGGCATACATGAAGCGATAGTATCCGAAGAAATCTGGCAGCTTGCTCAGAAAAAGAGAAGTATTACCGGCGTGAAATCCGAGAAGATTTATAATCTTGACCACGAAAATATCTTATCCGGTATTCTTCGCTGCCCCATCTGCGGAGCCGGTATGTACGGAAACGTCAACCGAAAGAAGAAAAAGGACGGCACTTTCTATAAGGATTATTATTACTACGCCTGCAAGCATCGTACAACGGTAAACGGTCATCGCTGCGGATATAAGCGTCAATGGAAGCAGGAAATGGTTGACGCAGCTGTGGAAGAAGTAATTAGAGATCTTGTAAATAAGCCTAAGTTCGAGCAGTCAATCCGACAAAAAATCGGTGCTCAAATTGATACAAAGGAACTTGAAACAGAGTTATCACAGCTCAACAAACAACTTTGCCAGCTTAATGGAGCCAAAGATAAGTTGGGTCAGCAGATGGATAATCTCGATATTACAGATAGGCACTATGACCGAAAGTATCAGGATATGGAGAATCGTCTTTACAAGATGTATGACGAGATTGAAGCAGTTGAACAACAAATAGATGAAGTGGAAAACCGTATCTTGAATGTTCAACAGGAAAGAATATCCGAAAACAACATCTATCAGTTCCTTTTATACTTCAATGAGTTTTACAGCAGATTCACCGACGCAGAGAAGAAAGAGTTTCTCAATAGCTTCATTGAAAGAGTTGATATTTACGAACAAGAGCAGCTGGACGGTCGCTTTTTGAAGCACATTAAATTCCGATTTCCTGTATTCTATGACGGAAAGGGGATTGAGGAATTAAGTTGGGACGAAAAAACTACAGTCGAATGCGTAGCGCTGATTACAAAATAAACCTCAATCACTATTGCAATTATGGTATAATTATGGTATAATAATACCCGAAAGGAGTTGTTTTTATGCCTCAAATCATTCCTATAAAAGATTTAAAAAACACAAGCGAGATATCTCAGCTCTGCCACAGCACCGACAGCCCTGTTTTTATCACAAAAAACGGCTATGGCGATATGGTAATTATGAGTATGGAAGCATACGAAAAAGCTTTGTACTTACAAACCGTTTCAGAGAAGTTGGCACTTGCCGAAAAGCAAATCGATGACGGAAACGTGAAAGACGCCTCCTCCGCGCTAAAAGAACTGAGAGGCAAATATGGGCTATAAGCTGTTAATTACTGCACCGTTTATATTCTTCATTTCGTATATGGCAGACAGGATTACAATTCAATCATATAAGCAAAAGGACTGACTAAGCAGCTGCAAAGTCAGTCCTGATTTTTTATTGATTTCTAAGGGATTTTGTTTAATCGTCTTCCCAGACTACCTCGTCCTCGACATAGCCTTCCCTTTTCTTTTTTCTGGCAACAAATATCTTAGCGATAAAGCCGCTTGCGAATACCAGTATGGTAACGACCCAGCCGCCGATGATCTGCGCCCAGATCGGGTAATCGCCATAGCTGCCGCCGTTCTTTCCGAACAGAGTTATCATATTCCATACGAACATAACAGTGAGCACGATCGGTGCGATGAACTTGACCGAAGCCGCAAACCACCAGTAGGGAACCTTGAAACGCTTGGTGTTCCTGTTGACCTCTTTGACAACCTTTCTGAGGCTGAACGTCCAGCCGATAGCGATACACTCGAGTATTCCTATGATGATAAGGTTGATCGTGTTAGCCCAGTTATCGACGATATCGAGCCAAGCAAGACCCGCCTGAGTAACGAATACTATCGAGATAAGTCCCGCGATAACGCAGATAGCGAGCGTGACGGTCTTTGGCTTGAGGTGGAATTTATCCGCGATCGCCGCCGAAACGCCCTCTACGATAGAGAACGCCGAGTCGATGGCGAGCGTGATGAGCATAAGGTAGAACACAGCGCCGAATATGGCGTTGAACCAGCCTAAATTAGTCAGGTTGACTATCGCCTGCGGATATACAAAGAACGCGGTTCCGATACCGCTGTCGGTGATCTGGTCGAGCATACCGGTGCCGCCCATCGTCGAGAACATAACGATACCCGAAAGCACGCTGATAGCCATATCCGAGAAAGCGATGATCATAGCGTCCGCGGCGACATTCGCGTCGTCGCCGACATACGAGCCGTAGGCGAACATAATAGCCATCATTATCGACAGGCTGTAGAACACCTGACCTATGGCGTCTATCCAAAGCGTCGCGTCGCTAAGCTGAGTAAAGTCGGGAATAAAAAGTGTTTTAAGACCCGCCATAGCGCCCGGCATAGTGCAGCCCTTGACTGCCATTATGATCAAAAGAACAACAGGCGCAAATACCGTGAACTTTACGACCTTACCCACAGAGCTTGCGCCGTTGCGGATGCAGAAGAAGATAAGTCCCCACGCAACCAAAAGGCAGAGC
>CADBXH010000175.1 GCA_902798605.1 uncultured Ruminococcus sp.
ACCCCGTTCTCAAAGCATATGAAGGTCGGCGCGTCGGTCGTTTCCTGCCGCAGAGGAGGCAACACCGCTTCGTTTGATGTTCTGAACAAGTATTTTACTATCAGCAATATGCCCGTAGCTTCCGCGACCTATTGGAATATGGTTCACGGTTTTTCGGCAGAGGATGTCGCAAAGGATCTTGAGGGCTTGCAGACAATGCGCAACCTTGCGCGCACTATGAGCTTTATGATCAAAGCGATAGCCGACGGAAAAGAAAAATACGGATCTCCCGAAATCGAGCAAAAATACTTTACCAGCTTCCCCGACGGAAAATAAAAACTGCATTACAATGAAAATAAAACCGTATCGGCAAGATGAGCAACAGCCGATACGGTTTTTTCTGATTATATTAATCTGTCGATAAACAACTGCGAAACAAGCGAAAGCTTTTGCTCGCGCTTCCAAATAAGCGTCGGCTGAACCGATATTTCCGGAGTCAGCGGACGGAAGCAAAGGTTAGAGGTCTCTGAGGTATCTACCAGCCTGTCAAAAGAAACAGCATAACCGATACCGTCCTCCACCATCAGCGAGGCGTTGTAGAGCAGATTATAGGTCGCGGCGACCTGCAGATGCCTTGCCTGCGCTCCGCTGAAAAGCGATAAACCGTTGGCTCGCGATACGATCAGCGGCTTGCCGTATAAGTCCTTTACCGTTATGCTCTCTTTTTCGGCGAGCTCGCTGTCCCTGCGCATAATAACGCCGAAAATCTCCTTGTCGTCGAGCGTTAAGTGATGGTATAGTTCACGGTCAAAGTCCGTGAAAATCAGCGCGAAGTCAAGCAGTCCGCGGTCGAGCTTGTCCTTTAAGTCCTCGGTGTCGCCGCTGATAATATTCAGCCGGATATCGGGGTATTCATTCTGTAATTGATAAAACACCCTTGTGATACGGTGCATAGAATACGACTCGCCCGCGCCGATATTCAGACTGCCAGAAATATTATTCTTTACCTCGGAGATCTCGCTCTCGGTCAGTTCTACAAGCTGCATCATCTCGCTTGCCCTTTTGCGGAGTATCAAGCCTTCCTCGGTCAGCTCTATCCGCCTTTTGCCCCTGATAAAAAGCGTCACGCCGAGCTCCTCCTCCAAGTCACGCAGCTGCCTTGACAATGACGGCTGCGAAAGGTTGAGCGACTGCGCGGCGGCTGAGATATTCCCCTCTCTTGTGACTGCCAAAAAATATTGTAAAACACGGAATTCCATCTGATCACCTCAAATTTATTATACATTGTTTTACTATGCTTGTAAAGCATAATTATCTATTTAATATAAGTATTTGCTATTTTTATTTTTATGCCGTATAATAAAAGCAGAAACGAGGGATAGCAATGAATACAAGTGAGTTTATAAAAATAATGGACAGCGGCGCAGAGGTCATCGCAAAGAGCGAGACGCATTTGTATATGACCCATCTCAGCAACGAGGCGATGATGATAACCGCCGAGCTGAACAACGCCTACCATACGCCCGAGGAGATCGGTGCATTGATGGAAAAGCTGACAGGCAGACCTTTCCCGGAAGGCGCTTATATGTTCCCGCCGTTCTACACCGATTGCGGCAAGAATACTATGCTCGGCAAAAATGTGTTTATCAACGCGGGGTGCCAGTTTCAGGATCAGGGCGGTATCACGATCGGCGACGGTACACTGGTAGGACCCAAGACGGTGATCGCTACGCTCAACCATCACCAAAATCCGGAAAAACGCGCAAACCTTATCCCAAAGCCGGTCAAAATCGGCAGCAATGTCTGGATCGGCGCGAATGTGACTATCCTACCGGGCGTGACAATCGGCGACGGGGCTATTATTGCCGCGGGAGCGGTAGTTAACAGGGATGTTATGGCGAACACCATCGCGGGCGGTGTTCCGGCAAAATATATCAAAGATGTCGATTTGGAGAGTGAAGCAAAATGAAAAAATTGATTTCGATTATTTTTTTCTTGAGCATTATGTTTTCAGTATCGTCATATCCCGCGTCAGCGACAGACAGACTTATGGGGGATGTCAACGGCGACGGCTTTGTAAGTATTTCAGACGCGACGGATATCCAAAGACACATTGCGGATTTGGAGCTTATCACCGATGAGGATCTTCCATACGCTATGGTATCGGACGACGATGAATTATCTGTTGCGGACGCCACACTCGTACAGATGTATGTCGCAGAGATGATAGAAAAATTCCCGGCAGAAACGGAACAGACTGAAAAAAAGATGAAGATGACAGTCAACAACACACCGGTTGATGTGAAATGGGAGGACAACGACGCGGTCAAAGCCCTGCGTGAAACGGTAAAAGATAACCCGCTGACAATCAAAATGTCTATGTACGGCGGTTTTGAGCAGGTCGGATCTCTCGGTATAGATCTGCCGCGAAACGACACCCGTATCACTACAGAACCCGGAGATGTGATCTTATATTCAGGCGACCAACTGGTTGTGTTTTACGGCTCCAACACTTGGGCGTACACCCGTCTCGGTCACATCAACGAAAAAACACAAACAGAACTAACTGAGCTTTTGTCCAATGGAAATGTGACAATTGTGATTTCAATGTAAGGAGAAAAGTATGAGGAAAATATCATCTGTATTGATCATATTGTCAATGGCGCTGACTCTGTTCGGCTGCCAAAGTAAACAGTCATCAAGCTCAAATCCTAATGCCACTACAAACAACGCAACAAGCGATTCCGCTGCAGGTAATTTTGGCCCCTACGCAATCGAAAACCGATATGATATCGGTGATGAAATGTTTGAAAAGCGCGACGGCGTGGATTACGGAACGG
>CADBXH010000176.1 GCA_902798605.1 uncultured Ruminococcus sp.
CCGTCCACGTTTTCCTTAGCCGAGACAAAGTCCTCGAAGGAATCGAAATGAAGCGTGTCATGTTCGGGGTCGATAACCATTGTTCCCTTAGGATTGGTTATCGTGTAGGTGCCGTCCGCGTTCTTTACTTCGGAAGGCTCGTCAACATATGCGCGCTTTAAAAAATCAACCGTAGAAATGAACGCCATATCGGGCATGGAGCTTTTGAACAGACATTGCATCGTCTCGGTATCTTCCATGTTATAGATATGCGCCGTAAGGTCTTTCGCAGTGATCCCGTCTCCGGTTGCAGACGCAGTCATCGGAGCCGCCACACTCAGCAGCATAACAAGGACAAGGGTCACACTGACAGATGATAGTAATTTTTTCATTTTCATACCTCCGTGATAAACAGACAAGGCGTTGCCGCGCCCGACAGACGGGGTAACGCCGTCATAAAGATGATTAGTTTTCTGCCAGCATCTTCTTCGCTTTTGCGAGATAGATCAGCTCGAGACTATAGATGAACACGGTAAACAGCGCCGAAAGACCGGACAGCCAGTTGATAACGCCTGCGCCGAAAGAGGATGTATAAGCGCCGAAGCGAATCAATATACTGAGGGCCAAAGTGATAAGGTAGGAAACGACGATCGTGGTAAGGATGCTATGACCTCTCTTGACCATATCGGGTCTGTTGCACTTCGCGGACAGATTCATCAGACCGCCGATCATGAAGAGCGCAACAAGCATATTCAACACAGTGGCAATCGACGATAAAACGGTGCCCAGACCGCCGAGGAAGCCGGTCTGATTCTCAAAGAACGCGGCTACGAATGCAAACAGAGCGCTGAATACGGCACAGAGCACCGCTCTCTTGATTCCTTCCTCATCCTTTGCCGCCTGAATAAAGCCGATGATGTTCATGATCCCTGCGACCAAAAGCGCGATACCGGAAACGATCAACAAAGCGCCCGAAACGGCAAGCAGAGTTGTACCGACTGAATCACCGGTTTCTTGCGAAGCTCCGATCAAGCCCGGAATGAGTCCGGCTCCGCCGATCAAGGCAGCGATCAGTGAAATGATTTCGGCGTTAAAGATCTTTTTCACGCCTTTTGCTGCATTTGGGAATTTCATATTATTCTCTCCTTAGAGTAAAATTTATATAAAAAACGTAAAACGTTTATTATCTAAAAGCGGGTTCCCATCCTTTGTTTATAAAATGACTCAGTTTAATTCTATCACAAATACGCCATAAGACAATAAGATGTGTCAGAGCGTGACATCTTCTTTTGGAATGGTGTTTTTAAGTTTCCCCAAAACCTGCGAGCAAAAGCTGAGGTGAAGGCGTGGAAATAGCGAGCAGGCGCTTCAGCCCCGACTTGACGTACTTCAAGGTTTCATAGATACCGTCTGCGATGGCGTAATAGACGAAATCAGGCGCTCCGAACAGACGCTTTGAAACCTCGATGATCTCAAAGCGCATACGGGTAAAGAACGGCTTGTCGGACAGCATGGAAATATAACCGATGGCAAGCGTCAGAAGCAAATCGAGAGTACGGATAGATTGCAGAGAACGCACCCTCAGATTCTCGTAATCGAATTTTTGCTTTTTGAATTTGAAGTATTCCTCGATTCTCCAGCGCATCAAATACGCCTTGCAAACCGAAATCCCGATTCGTTTATCGTCCGATGACAGATTGGTGATCAACAGCATTGGTTCCTCGCCGAAACCGTATACAACCACTAATTGTAATTCAACATTTTTGTATTTAGGCAGTTGAATCGAAATAATACTGATTTTGACGTCTACTTGTTTGCCGCTTTTGTTCTTGAATCTCAGGCTGTATTTACCCTTGAAGCGATTGGCGACAGACATGATGTTTTCGGTTTTTCCATTATAGATAACATTACGGTTCTTTTTGGCTCTGATAATGAACTTTTCGTTGTTTCTGATAAAGTAACGGTAGTATTTGTTGTTGTCAAAGCCTCTGTCCATCGTCCTGACATTGTCTTTGGAAAAGTGTCTGCTGATATATTCAAAGCAATCAAGATATTCCTCGATTTCGCTGACAAAGTCTTCATCCTTGGTTGAGTAGATACGGCTGTATATACCGAAGGGCAGCTTGTTTTCGCTTGAGAGAACCGCTGCGCCGATAGTATGGTAACCGATCCCGATCTCACCTGTGCTGCCGTCGCGTACCTCGCAGAGCTTTTCAAGGTGTTTGCTGGCGGGCTTGGTGATGTCGGAACCATCGACAATTATCAAGCTGTCATCATTATACCGGCGTTTGATTGCTTTGAGATAGTTTTCACGCACGGTTTCGGCGTCTGCTGCTTCAAAGTCCGCAAGATTTCTCGACAATCTGTTGACTGTTTTGATCAGCTTGATGTTTTCATGCAGGCTGCGGCTGATTTCAGACAGCATACAGCTTCCCGAGGCAAGCGTTCCGTACAACATATCTGTTACGAATTTCTTATCAGGACGGTTCAAGCCTTTTGAAATTTTTTGAGAATAATTCAAAATACCCCTTTTCAAATTACCGTTGAGTGTGTTATAATTCAACATAGTGCAATACGCTCCTTTGGTATGGTTTTGTTCCAATTTAATTATACCATTTTTCGAGCGCTATTGCACTTCTTTTTTTACCCGATTTTCATTTTTTTATTGCCGAGTTTTCCCTTAACCACGCCATTTTTTCAACATTCACGATTGCGTTTTGGGGAAACTTAAAATTTTTAAATAACCCGTCCGTTAACGATCGGGTTCGCGAGAAGATTTTTTACTTCCTTCTCGGTGAGGTCGCGCCAGTCGCCCTGCTTGAGCATTCCCA
>CADBXH010000177.1 GCA_902798605.1 uncultured Ruminococcus sp.
AAGCATTAAGACAGCGCTCGATCCCGTTTGAAATCACGACCGAAAACCCGAATAAAGAAACGAGAGAAGCGATCGCGGAAGTCCGGCGCATGAAGAAAGACCCTGCTATCGGCAAAGCGTATGATGATGTTGATGATATGTTTGAGGAGTTGCTCTCATGAAATATCGTCTAAAACCTACTTCGAGATTTCAAAAGGACTTGAAGCGCATACAAAAACGCGGTTATCAAATCCAACTCATTAAGGAAGTTGTACGCAAGCTATCCGACGGCGAAACGCTTGAGGCAAAGTATAAAGACCATCAGCTGTCCGGTGATTATGCAGGTTGCCGTGAATGTCATATCACCCCCGACTGGCTTCTGATATATGAAATCTATGAAGATGAATTGATATTATACCTCACCCGAACCGGCACACACAGCGATTTGTTTTGATTAGTTTATTCAAGGAGGTAATTATGAGCGAGAGAGAATACGCAAAAAGTATTATTGATATTATTCCCGAGGAACATTTGAACGAAGTTATCGAATATATGCTGAATCTGCCTGACAGCGAGTACAATGAAGAAAAATTTGAACTTGTATCAAAGCATATTCTTGAAAAGTACCACAAAGCATTTGAGGAGCTTGCAAAATGATTAAATTCAGTAAAGATAAAGTATTGCTTTTACACCAGCTTATCGCGCAAGAAACCGGCGGCGATGCAGGCGTGAGAGATACAGGCCTTCTTGAAAGCGCTCTGGAATCGGCGTATCAGACGTTTGACGGAGTCGAATTATTCCCATCCAAAGAAGAAAAAGCGGCAAAGCTCGGATATTCCTTGATTTCCAATCACGCTTTTGTTGACGGAAACAAGCGCATAGGAATGTATGTTATGCTTGCGTTTCTTGAAATGAACGGCATATACATCAATCCATCTGATGATGATGTTATAGAAATCGGGATGGCAGTCGCTTCCGGAATGTCCGATTATGAAGATGTTCTTGAATGGATAAAAAACAACGAAAAGAAGTAATCATTATTTCTCATTTACGGAGGAAATATGTTTAAGGTATTAAAAACCGAAGGCGCGGCGAGGCGCGGTGAATTTCTCACGCCTAACGGTACATTCCAAACCCCCGCGTTTATGAACGTCGCCACCTGCGGCGCTATAAAGGGCGCGGTGTCGGCGCTCGATCTGAAAGATATAAAGTGTCAGGTGCAGCTTTGCAACACCTATCACCTGCACCTGCGCCCGGGCGACGACAAGGTAAAGCAGCTCGGCGGACTCCACAAGTTCACGCGCTGGGATGGTCCCATCCTCACCGACAGCGGCGGGTTTCAGGTGTTTTCGCTCGCAAAGCTCAGGGACATCAATGAAGAGGGCGTGTTCTTCAACTCACACATCGACGGCAGAAAGATTTTTATGGGTCCCGAGGAGAGTATGGACATCCAGTCGAACCTCGGCTCTACAATAGCGATGGCGTTTGACGAATGCGTCGAGAACCCCTCCCCCTACGAATACACAAAGGACAGCGCGGCAAGGACTACGCGCTGGCTGAAAAGATGTATCGAGCGGCTCAATTACCTCAACTCGCTCGACGACACCATCAACAAAGAGCAAATGCTGTTCGGAATCAACCAGGGCGGCACATACAAGGACTTGCGTATCGACCATATGAAGGAAATCTCAGAGCTTGACCTTGACGGCTACGCGATCGGCGGACTTGCCGTGGGCGAGCCCACCGAGGTGATGTACGAGATCATCGAGACGGTCGAGCCCTACGCGCCCAAGAACAAGATACGTTACCTGATGGGCGTCGGAACTCCCGTGAATATCCTCGAAGCCGTGCGCAGGGGAATAGATTTGTTCGACTGCGTTATGCCGAGCCGCAACGCGCGGCACGGTCAGGCGTTCACCTTTGACGGCGTGCGGAACCTCAATAACGCAAAATACGAGCTTGACGAGCTGCCGCTTGACCCCAAGTGCGGCTGCCCGGTATGCAAAAACTTCTCGCGCGCGTACATCCGCCACCTGCTCACAAGCAACGAAATGCTCGGTATGCGGCTGATGGTAATGCACAACCTCTATTTTTACAATAATCTTACGGAGCTTATCCGCGGTCATCTTGACAACGGCACGTTTGAGCAGTTTTATCTGCAAAACAAAGAGCGGCTCGGAACAAGAATTTGATAAAAATTTTAAAAATCACTTGCAAATGTACGATAATGCTGATATAATCAATGTAATTGTCAGAAAGGAAGGAAGAAAATGAATTTTAATTTACCTATACTTGCAGACGGCGAACAGGCTGCAGGCGGTCTGGGCGGACTTTTCGGCGGAAATATGTGGATGATGATCCTGCTTTATGCCGCGATCATCGGTGCGATCTACTTTTTCCTGATCAGACCTAACTCAAAGAAGAAAAAAGAAGAAGCTCAGATGAGAAACAACCTCGAGATCGGCGACGAGATCACTACCATAGGCGGAATTATGGGCAGGATCGTAGCTATCAAGGACGACGAAGACGCTATTATTATCGAGACAGGCTCGGACAGAGTTAAGATGAAGAAAAAAAAGTGGTGTATCTCAACGGTAGACACCGTTAAGGAAAAGCCCGCTGACCAGACAGAGAAAAAGAGCTTCTCACTCTTTAGAAAAAAAGATAAAGACGAATAAACAGAATAAAAAATCATCCCCTGAATATAATTTAGAAGACTATATTCAGGGGTGTTTTTATGTCCGGTAAAAAAACTATGATAAAGTCCGTGCTCATCGGCACGCTGTGCGCGGTTTTAGCGCAGATAATTATGCTATGTATCGTCTCGCTC
>CADBXH010000178.1 GCA_902798605.1 uncultured Ruminococcus sp.
GATAAGAGTCAATATATGAAAGAGTAAGTCTCCCAGAATATTCTGATGGGACGCATAGACCGTCATGTAATGCTTCAAACGGGTCATCGAATCCTTCGACAATGTAATCTCGAGCCTTCTCTTTGTTAACTCCTGCGACTGTGAGTTTGTATGATTCTTTTCGGGGAAGAAAGAATCTCCTTCCGTTTTCGGTCGAGACAATTCGGTAACGATTTCCAGCACGCACGAGGTATCGCTTTGCTCCGATAGTCTTAAAGTTATCGTATTTCCCTTCATAATCCCATACGCCTATTGGCTTCTCCTTTCCTTTTTTGTTTAGTGGACTGAACTCGGACGCATCTAAACCGTGGAACTTAGCGGCCTTTTCAAGTTTGCGCTTTATCTGTTCATTGTATGTATTGATATAATCCCAGTGTTTATCTGGGTTCATAATCTTTATGCTATCAGTGTCAGAGTAGACGTAATCATCGCCACAAGCTAATATACCGGAGAATAGATTAGCTCGACTATATGCGGTAACCCATACTCCCCATGGATAGAACAGAAAGCGCCTTTTGCTGTTATTGTACTTCTTGATAGCTTCGTTTTTGTCGGGTTTAGTTGAACTGTACTCGTTGTCTTTGTATTCGATTTCGTCCCGTACTATGTCTGTCACAGCCATGCCATACGCGCTGTTCAACATATTCTTGCTAATCATGTAGTTTATCTCTTCGCCCTCTACATCCTTTAGCTCTGTTTTCTTTTTGTACAGTTCAAGTATAGACTCAACAAACGGCTTGGGTAAATATCCCTTTTCGTAGATTCTGAACCGTTTGATTGTCATTGTCTCCCAATCATAAAACTCGGTGAATGTTAAGAAGTCTTGCTCTGTGCATGTAAAGGTTATTGAGTCCGCTGATACAACTCTTCCATTATCGAGAGTCACGTTCTTGCTGTCAATTAACTTAGAGTATGAAATCGGATGGTCATAATCTACTGCTGGAACTACCCAATTTAACTCAACATCAATAAGACAGCAATAGTTTTTGAGATACCATTTCAGTTGACTCAAATCCTCGATGTTCTCTACGATTCTGGAGTGAGACATTGGAAACTTTTCAGCTAACATGACCGCTGGATATGATGATGTAAAATCGAATGAACCTATATCATCAAGAACCTCGCCAGAATGTTTTGCAGATGCATGAGTAAAACCTCCGGCAAAACCCCGCTTGAGCTGGTCATATTCTTCTGCGTCTATTGTCAATTCAGACATTAGACCCATATACTTCTTGTATTTTTGGAAGCACTTTTTGCGGCAAAAGTTTCTCACATATCCAGTGTTGGTAAGCGGTATTAAAGTTATGTTTCCGTCTGTCTCTATCTTCTCTTGTATATACGCTAGAAGAACTCTAATATCAGCCTCGCAATAACCCAATTCAGTTTCTGTCAACGGTGTTTGCGATGTTCTTATAAGCGAATAATCTAGGTCACCAACTTTCTTCTCGACATGATACTTTTGAAGGTCTTGCCCGACTTTTGCTAGTGATTTTGAGGATAGCTTCAATGAGCAACGATACTCTATTCCTCCTGTGATTGCGTAAACTGGCTTTCTCTCTTCAAGGAAAAATATTTTATCCCACTCAAAGCGTTTCCTCATGAACTGAAACTCATATGAGAAGTTATGGATATACACAACCAGCCTGCGCTCGTCACTTAAATCGAGTATAGTTGACAGAACTGACATAAATTTTTTATATTCATCCCACGTTCTACCGTAGGTAACCCAGTTAAGTATGCCGAACTGCCAGACGTACATACACGCTTTCTTCTCGTCGTCTTGGTAAAATGAAGATACCTCAATATCAAAAGCGGCCGGGACATTGTAATAGTGTATATTCTTGTTGGTGTTAACTTGCGGCAACTCTGCCTCTGATATTTTCTCCAGAAATTCGGCTTGGTCAATCAGTCCATCTTCCGGAGTAAACATTGGCGTCGTCGAACTCATAATCGCCTTGTTCCTCCTCTTGTGATTTTGCAAGATTATTCAAGAGCATATCGAAATCCTCAACATTCAGCGAACCGAGGGTTTTGGTCTTATTCCCCTTTATCATTTCACCGAGAACTTGTTGTATTCTGTTCGAGCCATAGAGATATTCCATATTTTTATATGTTCTAGTGAACTCGTCATAAATAGCCCAAAATTTTGACCTCTGCTCACGAGTCATTCTTGCTTTTAGCGCTCCAGAGGGCTTTGCACCAAATATTCTTATATCCTGTTCCCTTGCAACCTTTCTCGAGCCTGCGACAGTTGATGTTTGGGCTGAATGAAAAGACTGGCTTGCAAAAAGCTCTCCAAGCATTTGATTTCTCGTCATTTTTGACGGGGATTTTTCGCCGTTTGACTCATAAAATGCTCTCATTTTTTCACCCGCCGGGGAATAGACAGAAGATGCTTTTTCAAGCTGTTCCAACCTTGTCTGATTTTTTACTCGAACTCGCCTAACGAGGTCAGCCAACTGGGATTTTGACATCTTGCCAAGTTCAGTTGGACTCAACTTGCGAATTTCTTCGTAAGTAATGGTTTTTCTTGCCATGATAACCTCCTTTCAGATAGCAGAAAAAGGGGAGACTTTTGCCTCCCCTATTTTCTTATGCGTTGTAGCTTTTGAGCTCTTTGCTGATAAGATTGTTGTATACTGCTCCGGAAGCCACTCTGCGAACCCTTTTTACACACTGTCCGGCTCTTTCTCTGGAAACACCGAACTTCGATGCAAGCTCTCCCAGTGTCACTCCGTTTTCATATGCGTAATA
>CADBXH010000179.1 GCA_902798605.1 uncultured Ruminococcus sp.
TAAGGGCACGCCAAAAAGGATCGACCGCCCCGTGTTCTTCCACGACAAGGAAAGAAGTATTGATATCTCGTTCAAGCCGTTCACGGTCTCGGGCAAGGCGATGGTCGCCGATATGGGCAAGACCGCGGTGGTTTTCGGAAGATTATACGGGAACATCGAACCTGCCGGAAGCAATAAGACGCTTGTGCTCGACAACGCTGTGGCTCACCTGATATTTACTGAATTTTAAAAAGCAAAAGCAGGCATTATCGCCTGCTTTTTATATTGCGCGCTAAAACGCTTACGCTTTTTTGTATGTACCGATAAACTTCGGGATGTTCTGCTCGATGTCATAGATCATATAAACGAACGGGCGGTTGACCGTGATAGTCGCGTCAGCTTTTGTCACTGTGTTTTTGCTTGAGTTAGCGACTGTTGCGTTGACGCCGTTTGCGTCGATAGTCATCGCTGTATCTGCAACGACATCGGAAAGAACCAAGTTCTCATTCGACTTGCCCATAACCGAAAAATCAGCCTTGCTGGTGTCAAACGCGTCCTTGATACCCATTGTTTGAAGCGGCTCTTTAACGCTTATATCGCTCGTCTGGGTGATTTTAGGCATTAAAATGCTGACGTTCTTCTCTTCCGCTGTTGAGAGGATACTTGTAACGCTTTTGCCCGTGAGGGATTTAAGATAATCCTCTACGCTTACGCCCTCGTTCGGCATAAGTACCGCCATGGCGTAATGGTCGCCCTTGAAGGTTTTTGCAAAGCCCTGCGCCTTGTCGCTCTTGAGCAGGCGCTCGGCGTTACCGCTGAGGAATTCGGCGTCTGTCTGACTGCCGTTTGAAGCAGTGAATTTTGTATTTGATTTGTCCGCTGCCAAGGCGGTGTTCCATGAAGCCTTGAGCATATAAGAGTTTATGGATGTCATTACATCCGATTCGGCGGGAACGAGCTTTGTATTTTGGCTTACCCCTTTGTCACTGAGCCAAAGACCGATATCGTTCTCGACATTTTTAAAATCAGCCGTAAAAATACTCGCGTCAAAGAAGGTATGCATTGATTTAAGATAATCTTTACTGCCGTCGTAGCCGGTTGAATTATTGATCCACAATGAATCGCCGATCTCAAACTTAGCGGAATCCTTGGGATACTCTCCTTCCATTGTAAAGTACAGATAGCGGTTGAGCGTATAGGTGTCCGCGCCGAGAGTTTTTTCAAACTGGGCAAGGGTATCGCCCTTTGCGCCGTTGACGGGCATCATCAAGCCGTACATTATCGACATCGGAGAAATCAAAAGATTCTCGTCCTTTTTATCCGCGTTTTGCGAAAGCTTTACCGCGAAATCCGCATACACAGGGTCAACCTCTTTGTTTTCTACCATTCCCTGAAAATCGATCATCTCTAAATTATAGAGCAGATCCTTTGCCTCGATGTCGGGATTATGGTAGTTGCTCTGCTGCTCTGAGCTTTGATTATTGCTGTTCTTCTTTCCGCATCCGGTTATTGAAAGAACCAGAGTTGCCGCGAGAATAAGGGCTAAAACGCCCGAAATCACTTTTTTCATTTTATTACCTCTTTTGTTTGCTTGATCAGTTACAAAACCTATTCTACTATTTTATTGAAAAACAATCAAGTGTTTTTTTACGAAAAACTTGAAAATAACATTCAAGTATGATAAAATACTAATAACATAGTAGATTGGTGGGATTTGTTTGAAAATATCGACAAAAGGCAGATACGCTTTGAGGATGCTGCTCGATTTGGCTGAGCATCAAAACGACGGGTTCATCGCGTTAAAGGACATTGCCAAAAGGCAGAATATCTCTAAAAAATATCTTGAGCAGATAATTCCCGTGCTAAACCGCTCGGATGTGCTCAGCGCTAACCGCGGTTATCAGGGCGGTTACAGGCTCGCCAAATCTCCCGACAAATACAGCGTGGGCGATATTTTAAGGCTCACCGAGGGAAGCATCGCTCCCGTAGCGTGTCTTGATTATGATCCCGTTGAATGTCCGAGGCGCGATGGATGTATTACCCTGCCGCTTTGGAAGGGGCTCAACAAGGTCATATCCGATTATCTTGACAACATCACGCTTCAAGATATCCTCGATAACCAAAAGGAAATGGTCGCGAACGACTACGTTATTTAATAAGGATAAAAAATCCGCTGTCACTGAAACGATCAACAGGACAGCGGGTTATTTTTTATCACAAAAGCTATCAGCTTTTATTTATATTCTGCTTTTTTTCTTTTTCAATATCTTCTTTGCTTTTGGTATACCGCGCCATAATAGAGATCGACGACAAAAAGCTAATCAAAAGATAATCGAGCAGCGCGAACAAAGATCCGAGCGACAACAGCGAAAGCGGAACCAAGTATAAAATGGTGACTACTCCGCCCAAAGCAAGCAAAAGAGAGACGACGTTTTTCAGATTCCTCTCTTTATCGAACGCGCAGAAGAAAAAGCCGATAATGGGGATTATCACCGGAATAAAGTACGTCGGCAGCGCGCGGTTGATGGCGTCAAACTCCGATTGCGATACGCCGATAACGTTTCCCGTGCCGAGCGCGCTGAGCATTTCATAAACAGAATTTGAAACTATTTGTCCGTCCTGTATAAACGCGTAATACGGCCAAGCGCAGAATACAAGCTGTAAAAGATAGAGCACGCAAAGCGTGATCCTGAGCCTTTTTCTTGTTTTATTTTCGGGAATTTTATTCATAATATCCTCCGTAAGCAAATTATTACCAATCTATTGTAACACAATTTTGAGATTTGCACAATAGTAAATTTTGTG
>CADBXH010000180.1 GCA_902798605.1 uncultured Ruminococcus sp.
TACGTGCTCTTATTGCTGTGCATACTCCACTCGGGGTCGTATATAAGACCGTTTATTTCAGCCCAGCCGTGGCCGCCGCTGTTTACAGCGTAGCTCTCCGTGTAACCGATTGCCCTGCCGACATAGGCGAAGGCTGCTCCGTAGCTGTAGCAGTCACCCTTGCCGTAGACAAAAATATCGTTCGCGCAGACCACAGGCCAGTCGTCCTCGCGGTACGGCGGATTATGACGGACGCCCTCCAGGTAATCACTCTTGATTGAGTCAAAGCATACCTTCAGCTTGTCCTCCTTGGACATTGATGAATTTGTCCATCTCGCAACGTCCTTGCAGGCGAGATGCAGCGTCTTGTCGGACTCGGAAACGACCTTCGTCGCCACGCCGCAAATCACATTCCAGTCAACTCCGTCTACTGTCACGGCGTCACAGTAATTGTAATCGACCTCGCCGTTCGAGCCGAAATAATAATACCCGTCGGTATCATTCCCTTTTATTGTGTTAAATGACGACTGAGTTGCAGGTGCTTGCGTAGTAGGCTGCGCTGTAGTCGGTGCAGCGGTAGTTTCAGGCTCCTTGTGCTTTACAAGAGTAATCGTCCTTCCGTTTGTCAAATAACTCTTCATGTTGTCAGGGGTCTCGTATTGTTTGATATCAAATCCCGCCTGAGTAATCGCTTGCTCAACCGTACCGCCGACAAGCTCCGGCTGCTGTGTATAAGTACCGTCAGTTACAGTCACCTTCGCATAACGCTTTACCGTCACCTCTCCTGCTCCGGCATCAGACCATCTCTTTGATATCTCAGGTTCAACTGTGTCGCGGGCGCTCAGTGTGATACCTGGGTTGCTGAAATCAAAACAACAATCAGAATAATGACTCCGGCAATTTTGCGTTTATTTCTCATCAATCCATAACCCCTAATAAAGCTTTGGCTTAATTATATTATATATCCCGCAGTTATGTCAATAGGCACAGCAAATCGACTGTTTGGGACAATCGCTCTGAAAAGTTTGTTAATCGTACACAAAAAGTTTCGTTATCACTAAATCATTATTCTCAATATGAATTATTTATTTTTCTTTTGTGCAAAATAGCATTGTGATTTTGCATTATTTGCTGTCAATTATTGCGAATTTTATTTCATTTTTATTAATTCTTTTTGCCTTTTCGACTTAATTTGCAAGCCGCCTATTTTTTTGCTTCAAAATAAAAATTGACACAAAAGCCGCGTCATGATATAATTCTATATGTGAGGTAACTCACAAAAGGAAGGTATTTTTAGAATGAGTGAAGAGAAAATCACTGTGATAAACCCATTTGCAAAAATCGGTTTATCAAACGCGAACGCGGCGTCCAAGATCCAGAAAGGTAAAAAGAACCGCTGTGATGTTTGCGTCGGTACCGGTGTTATCCGATACGAGATTATCGGTGATAAAAGGATCGAGATCCAGTGTCCTCACTGTCTCGGTACCGGTATCCGCCACTTAAAAACTGTTAAGTAACATCACAGGGTTATAAGGATCCGCACGTGCAAAAGAGCGCCATAACGGAAGGCAGCCCCTACTGTTATGACGCTTTTTCTATTTTTAGCTATTATTTCACAGAAGAAAATTACAAAATAATTATCGGATAACGGTTTTGTAATTTTCTAATAAAGACTCTACAAACTATTTTTCCGTGTTACAATACCATTGTTTTCAGTTGTACGGAGGTTTTGAATATGGAAAACAAAAAGACCTGCGCTGACTGCGTAAATCTCGGCAGAGCCGTTTACTGCATGCAGTGCAAAAGATTGAAAAAAGGCTATAAGGATATGTTCGTTGAACAGAAGCCTCAGACGGAACACAAAGTGATAAAAGCACAGTAAAAACCGCTGTCGGACAGTCAGTCCGGCAGCGGTTTTTCGTAGTTTGAATAGGACTTAATTAACTAATAAACTTTTTCAGCTTTTTCAGATCCTCGTTCGGAAAAAGCTTTGAAAAATGCTCCATTATTTTTTCACAGGACTCCTGAGGCTGTTTTTCATAAACTCTTTCTGTAAAGCTGCCGCCCATAAAACGCTCAGGGGTGGAGTACTCGGCAACTCCCCATCCGTATGGCTTGCCGAACTTATCCTTCATGTAAACAAAATCGCTGATAATGACATAACACTGACCCTGCAGCCGCGTGATAATGGTATCAAAGCCCCTGTTTCCGCCCTTTTTGTAGTTTCCGAGCTGTTTGAGACGCTTTGAGATTATCGGCGCATTGAAATCAACCAGCTCATATAGAGTCTTGTCACGGTAATTTGCCAGACCATCGTCGTAGCGGGCGTCAAAGTCGTAACCGTCGCGGCGGTAGTTCGCAAAATCCGGAAACCATTCGGGACTGATATAGCACGCCTTCTTTTCAAAGAATTTGCCGTAAGCGCAGCCTGTTTCACGGATCACCGGGCCCTTCCACTCCCAAGCACTCCAGACGCCATCATCACTGTCGTACCAGCAATCCCGTGTAATATGTTCCTCAATCGAAAAGCCTTCGATTGAATTTGCAAAGAACGGCAAAAAACCGAATTCATGGATTGCGTTTATCAAATCTGTCTTGCTGCTTATGATAAAATCCTTCAAGATAAATCACCTGCGAAAAAAATTATAAGGAATCAAATATATCCAATACGCCGTAGACTATCCTTTCCATTGTGGTCTGATTGTCAAGTTCCTCAATTATTTCCTTTGCACCCGACAAATTATCCGTAATCAACTCGTCGGCTCCGCTTTGAATAAACTCCTCGATATCCTCATCGTCGTTGACCGTCCATACCAGAACATTCTTGCCGTTATTATGAATGCTGTTGATTGTATCCACGGTCGCGGTTTCTTCCTCGAGTGCGAGATAGTCGCAGTTGAGCTCGGCAGTATCGCCGAAGGAAGCAAAAGCAAGAAAACCTGTATTCATCTCCGGATAAGTGCTCTCGACGTAATCTATCAGGTCGTATTTAAGCGATATGATTACCGTTTCGTCCGTCATATTTCTGTCTTTTATTATCTTAACCGCCTCGTCAGCCATTTGCTTATCTGCGGTCTCGCCTTTCAGTTCAACATATAGCGTGAGCCTTCCGTGTGAGGCATCGAGCATATCCTCCAGTGTAGGTACGGGTTCTCCGTCGACCCGAAGCTGCTTTACCTCCTCCAGTGTCATCTCAGACGGCTTCTTGTCTACCCCGGCAACGCGTGAAAATGTATTGTCGTGAAGCACAATGTAACTGCCGTCCGATGTTCTCTGAATATCAATTTCTCCGCCTGATGCGCCCATTTTGTAAGCGACATCTAGACCGGCGGCGGTATTTTCGGGAGCCTCAAAGCCGCCTGCGCGGTGAGCGACAAACCCGGTCGTGACTTTACCCGGAAATAATTCATTATAGAAACAGGAAACAGAAACCGTCGTCA
>CADBXH010000181.1 GCA_902798605.1 uncultured Ruminococcus sp.
CAAGGAACGTGTACGGTCCGTACATAATCGCACTGACAACGCTTCCGAGCGAGATTATCCTTGAGATAAAGAACAAGATAAGGAAGGTTCCCAAAATCATCAGGAAAACACGCCAGTCCTCGGTGAGCATAAGCGCCGCCGCAGACACAACTCCCTTGCCGCCCTTGAAGCGGAAGTAAATCGGGTACGAGTGGCCGAGTATGCAGAATATTCCCGCGAGGTACTTTCCGCAATTAACTATCTCGGTAGACAGAACGCCCTGTGAGTCGTATTGTGAGGCGAGGAAAGAAAAAATATATCCGCCGATAAGCACCGCCGCTACGCATTTTAAGGCGTCGAGCACAAGGGTGATGATAGCGGGTACCTTGCCGACAGAGCGCAGAACGTTAGTAAATCCGGCGTTACCGCTGCCGACTGTACGGATGTCGACCTTGCCCTTTGTCCAGAGCTTTGTCATAAGCACAGCGGGGTTGATACTGCCTAAAAGATAAGCGATAACTATTGTCAAAACACCTAAATACCAATATGAGCCAAAACTTTGAGTCAATGCGGATAAATAAGCGTCCACTACTTTTCTCCCCTTTCGCGAATGATGATCTTTATCGGTGTTCCGTCAAAGCAGAACGCCTCGCGTATGCGGTTTTCGAGATACCGCTGATATGAAAAATGGAACAGCTCCGCGTCGTTGCAGAAGAACACGAAGGTCGGCGGCTTTACGCCCGTTTGTGTAGCGTAAAAGACCTTTAGCCTTCTGCCCTTGTCCGAAGGAGGCTGAACGCGCGTTGTCGCCTGAGCCAAAAGGTCGTTGAGCATACCTGTCTTTATGCGCAGGCTCGCGTTCTCGTTAGAGGCAACTATCGCCTCAAAAAGCCTGTCTATCCTCTGCCCTGTTTTTGCCGAGATAAACACCTGCGGCGCGTAGGACATAAAGGCAAAGTCGCAGTCGAGCTTCTTTTTGAACTCGCGCATAGTCTTGTCGTTCTTCTCGATAGCGTCCCACTTGTTGACGGCGAGGATACACGCCCTGCCCGCGTCGTGAGCAAGTCCGGCAACCTTTGTATCCTGCTCGGTAATGCCCTCGGTGGCGTCGATCATTATAACGCAGACGTCAGATCGCTCTATCGCCATTTTGGCGCGGATGATACTGTACTTTTCGATATCGTCATAGATCTTGCTCTTGCGGCGAAGACCAGCGGTATCGGTAAAGTTGAATTTGCCGTAGTCGTTTTCTATCAGCGTGTCGATAGTGTCGCGCGTTGTGCCCGCGATGTCTGACACAATGCAGCGCTCGGAATCGGTTATTTTATTGATAAGCGAGGACTTGCCGGCGTTGGGCTTGCCGATAACGGCTACGTTTATAACGCTTTCGTCCTCCTCCATACTCTCGTCATAATCGAGGTGCTCAAAAACGGCGTCGAGCATATCGCCCGTGCCGTGACCGTGAACGGAAGAAACGGGATAAGGCTCGCCCAGTCCGAGATTATAAAACTCGTAAAAATCAGGCGAAGGCTCACCGATCGTATCGCACTTGTTTACGCAGAGAACTATCGGCTTGCCGGACTTCTGGAGCATTTGCGCGACATCCATATCGGTCGCGACAAGTCCGCTCTTTAGGTCGGTGACGAGGATGATTACATTAGCCGTGTCGATGGCGAGCTGAGCCTGACGGCGCATCTGAGAGAGAATAACGTCGTCGCTTTTGGGCTCAATACCGCCGGTGTCGACTACCATAGCTTTTTTGCCGCACCATTCGGTTTCGCCGTAAATACGGTCGCGGGTAACGCCGGGGGTGTCGTCTACGATGGATATCCTCTGCCCTATCAACTTGTTGAACAGCGTGGACTTGCCGACATTGGGTCTGCCCACTATGGCTATAACGGGTTTATTCATAATTTTACTCCGAATAAGACTAAAGGGCAACAGATATACTGTCGCCCGTTTAAATCATAAATAAAGATTAATCTTCTTTCTTTGCAACAACCTGTCTGCCCTTATACATACCGCAGTTTGTGCAAGCCTTGTGCGCTGCTGTGAGCTCGCCGCAGTTGGGACAAGTTGTGAGTGTGGGCGCGTCGAGCTTCCAAACTGTTGAACGTCTCGAGCTCTTTCTTGCGTGTGATGTTTTTCTTGTAGGTACTGCCATGACATAGACCTCCTTATATCTTTATTCTTCCATAAGCTGTTTTAGTATCTCAAGCCTCGGGTCAACCGTTGTTTTGCTGCAGGAGCAATCACCGTCGTTGAGGTTTTTGCCGCACTGCGGACACAAGCCCTTGCAGTCCTCTTTGCATAAAAACTTTTGAGGGTAGCTGAGGATGATGTCGGTCGTTACAACGTCGTCAAGCTCGAGAGTGTAATCGGGAGTTTCAATATAATCGTCGTTGGTCTCATCAACCAAAGTCTGAACAAGCCTGTGCTCAAACACCTTTTTCTCAACGCCCTTGATCTCTGCCGAGCAGCGGTCGCAGGGACGCTCATAATCGTATTCACAGTTGAGCTTTAGTGTGATAAGGCTTGCGTGGTTGAAGGCCTCAGCGGTTATCCTCACGGGAGAAGTGAATGGAAAAGCTCCGTCCATAGAGATATCAGAGATGTCAAGCTCATAAACTTCACGCTTAGTTTCGCCGTCATTAAGAAAGACAGATTTTAAGTCAAAAAGCATTTTACACCTCGTAGACCGCATAAACGCATATTAAAACACTTTATCTATTATACAAAAGGATTGGGGCTTTGTCAACTGAAAATTTACAGAAAA
>CADBXH010000182.1 GCA_902798605.1 uncultured Ruminococcus sp.
TAATCGAGCTCGGACAATCCTGTGTCCATCTCGTTTAGCAGGGAGACCAGCTTGTTCAAATTGCCCTTGTCGTCGCCCATATCGGGGATGCGCCGCACACTTTTTGAATGCTCAAACACCTCTATTCCGTAGGAATCCCGCGAACCGTTCTTTTCCAAATACAGCTTGTATTCCAAATGACCACACTCTTTGTGAATTAATTGCACATATATAATAACTCTATAATTCTTTTAAGTCAATAAAAATATGTGAAATTTTTTAACTTTTAACTTATGCACAAAAAATTCAGGATATATTGTGAACTATGTACAAAAAGGAATATGGATATATTGATTGTTCCGCTTGGTTGTTGTATAATCAAAACACGCGGAGGTCGTTAGCCGCGTAAAAAGATAATTCAAGATATTTGGAATTTCGTGTCTCTTCCAATTATTCTGCGAATAACGGAGGATCATTATGATAAAGGTAGAAAATTTAAGAAAGGAATTTAAGAAAACGATCAAGGAGCCCGGGCTAAAGGGCAGCTTTAAGTCGCTTTTCCGCCCGAAGAGCGAGAAGGTGATCGCCGTGAACGATATAAGCTTTGACGTTCCCAAGGGCGAGATACTCGGCTTTATCGGCCCCAACGGCGCGGGCAAGAGCACGGTCATAAAAATGCTCACGGGCATCCTTACCCCGACCTCGGGCAAATGCACGATAAACGGGAAAAATCCCACCGAAAACCGCAAAAGCTACGTTAAAGAGATAGGCGTTGTTTTCGGTCAGCGGACGCAGCTGTGGTGGGATCTGCCGCTCAGGGAGACCTACGGCGTGCTAAAGGAGATATACGAGGTCCCCGAGGACAAGTATAAAGAGCGTATGGCGTTCCTCAACGAGGTGCTCGAGCTCGACAGCTTTATAACAAGCCCTGTGCGCACACTGTCGCTCGGTCAGCGTATGCGCGCCGATATCGCGGCGTCAATGCTCCACAGCCCAAAGGTTTTGTTCCTTGACGAGCCGACGATCGGGCTCGACGTTGTTGTTAAGGACAACATCCGCAAGGCGATAGAGCAGATCAATAAACAGGAGCAGACGACGGTGATACTCACCACCCACGATTTGGCGGATATCGAGCTTTTGTCCGACAGGATAGTTATGATCGACAAGGGCAGCAAGGTGTTTGACGGCACGGTGTCGAGCCTTAAAGACAAGTACGGTCAGATACGCGAGATGGAGTTTGAGACCGACGCGGGGGATGTGTCAAAGATCCTGAAATACAGGGAAAAATTCGGCTTTGCACAGGATGACCTCAGCGTAAAGCAGGAGGGTATGCACGTCACGGTCAGGTTCAACACCTCGGTCGCGCAGATATCCGATGTGCTCGGCTACACCCTGCAAAAGGTCAACATAAGCGACATAAGCGTCAAGGACGCGGATATCGAGGAGATCATCCGCCTGTTGTACAAGCAGGGGGTGGAGCAGTGAAAAGAAAACTGAGGCTCTACCTGCCGTTTATCGGCGCGGGTATGCAGGAGACCGCTACATACAGGGTGAACTGGATATTCTTCCTGTTCGGGCAGGCTTTGGCGTGCGCGGTGTCGTTTTTTATCTGGAACGCCGTCTACAACTCGGGCGGCGGCGGAGAAATGAACGGCTTTACCTTTGAGCAGATGATAGTGTACATAGTGCTGATGTTTTTGACTAACGGTATCATCGGCAGCGACGCTTCTTGGAGCGTGGGCGAGGAGGTTCGCGACGGCTCCATCGCTATGCGCCTGATAAAGCCCGTCAGCTACAACGCGACATTTTTGTTTCAGGAGATCGGCAACAAGATCTTGACGGAGCTCGTGCTTTTGGTGCCGCTTGTTATTGTGGTAGAGCTTATCCGTTGGGGACTCTCCGGAGTTTTCTCGTTTTCGATAGCTCACTTTTTGCTTTACCTTTTAAGCTGCGTGCTGGCGTATTTGATAAACTTTTTCTTCAACATCTGCTTCGGGTTCATAGCTTTTGTTATAAAGTACCTTTGGGGCGCCAATATGATGAAAAACTGCATAGTCGGCTTTTTGTCTGGCGCGATAATCCCGCTCTCGTTTTTGCCCGAGGGGATAAGGACAGTGTTTTTGCTGCTTCCGTTCGCGTCGCTCAACTACACGCCCGTAATGATTTATATGGGCAAGTACACGGGGCTTGAAATGCTTTGGTATATGGGCTTGCAGCTTTTTTGGGTGTTCGCGTTTTGGGCGCTCTCAAAGCTTTTGTGGAAGCTCTCGGTAAAGCGCCTGTGCGTTCAGGGGGGTTAGTATGAGACATATCAGAAGAGCCTTGCGGATACACCGCATATTTATCGCGCAGGAGCTTAAAAAAATGATGGAGTACAAGGGCGATTTCATCGTCGGTATCACCGGCTTTTTGATGACGCAGTGTTCAAATCTGCTGTTTTTATGGCTGATTTTTGCCAACATCCCGAGCCTGATGGGCTGGAGCCTGAACCAGATCGTCTTTATCTACGGCTTTTCGCTTATCCCAAAGGCAATAGACCACCTGTTTTTTGACAACCTTTGGTCGATCGGTTACTTTATCGTCCGCAAGGGCGACTTTGACAAGTACCTTACCCGCCCGGTCAACACGCTTTTTCAGGTTATGGCTGAAAAGCTGCAGATCGACGCGTTCGGCGAGCTGATCGTGGGTATAGCGCTTGTAAGCGTGACGATTCCACAGCTCGGTATCGAGTGGAGCGCAGTCAAGATTTTGCTCGCGCTTGTCGCCGTATTCTT
>CADBXH010000183.1 GCA_902798605.1 uncultured Ruminococcus sp.
TTTTGTAACCCTCCAAAAGCCGGTTTTTATCTGACTCCGCCGAAAAGATCAAGAGGCCATACCCTCAGCCATATCTTTCCGACGATCTGCTCCTCCGCCACACAGCCCACAGCCGTATTCCGGGAATCTATGGAGACCTCCCGGCTGTCCCCCATGACAAACAGTCTGGATTCAGGCACCTGATAAGGCAGTTCTATGTCACATTCGCCGAGCGATTTGTCGCTGACATAAGGCTCGTCGAGCTTTTTGTTGTTGACATAGAGGTTGCCGTCTTTGTCGAAATCGACGAAATCCCCCTCAAAAGCGATGGCTCGCTTGACAAGGATCTTGTTATTATAATAAAAGGAAATGATGTCGCCGCGCTCAAAGCCCGAGCCCTTTACCGAAACCACGATGTTTCCCTCGTACAAGGTCGGCGTCATCGACGAGCCGTATATTTGCAAAACCTGCAAAAACAGCGTTGAGATCAACACTGTCACCGCAGCCACCGTTATCAACGCAAAGATGGTGTTGCGAATAAAACGGCTATGCTCCTTTTTTCCTTTTTCATATTTGAGCTCTGTTTCCAGCTGCTCTGTCGTCGGGAGGTCGTCGGCGGAAATCTGCTGCTTCTCCCCTTTTTCGCGTGAATTCCGAAACAGCTGTATAACGCTCGGGTTCCTTTCCTCGGTTCGCAAGCGCGGAAGGGAAGCTTTTTTCCCGCTTTCGGGCTCTGACGACGGCTCCGGATCAACCCTCAGCCGCTTCGGTTTGCTCTCTGCCGTGATCTCGGCTTCATCGGAAGGGCGCAGCCGTCTTGGCTTGCTTTCAGGCTTTGGGTCTACCCTCAGCCGCTTCGGTCTGCTCTGATAATGAGCGCCGCGTTGAAAAGCGCGGGATTTTTTCGGCTTTTCTATATCATGCTTATAATGCTTTCCCACAGCGTCGCCTTACTCGGAATAGCGCATCCGTATGCTTCTGACGTACTGGTCAGCAGCGAGCTGCGCCGCCTCGAATACGCGGTTGAGCTCAAGCGAGGCTTCCGCAATCGACCCCGAACGGCTCATAATGAGCTCCTTCTCCTCAAGCTTTTCATTCAGCGAGGCAACCTCCGCCTTGAGGCGGTCGATCTCGCTGCTCTGCGCGAGCAAAATCTCCAAAAGCCCCGCTCTCGATTCTTTTCTAAGCTCCCGGCTTGTCATATCTTGTCCCTCCGTCTGCCTTCTCTGCATATACATCCACAAGGAAGAATCGTCCCTTACACAAATCAATTGTCGCAATTTTGTAATATTTAATTCTTAATATACAATATAATACTAATTTTTACCGTCTATATCTACCAATATCTTGTCGTTGTCATATGTAATTATTGCTATTTTGTCACTTTTTATATTAACGATAACATTTTCGTAACAAAGTCGCAATATTATCTTAATATTCTGCGCCGGAATATTCAAGGGTATCAACATAATATATTGACATTGTTTAGTCCTTCATATACAATGGAATTGTAAAGACAGAATCGAGATCGTTACAGTAGTTTCCTCAAAAACTAACAGGATGTGCAAGCTCGGTTCTAAACAGATTTTTTGCAAAACACATCTTTTTTGCTCAGCCCGGATTTTTGCGTTTCTTTAACAAACACTATCCAAAGGAGCCGGTGGTATGCCAACAAGGATTGATATTGAAAATACAATAAAGAGCTTGCTTGTTCGCTACAACGCGGAATACGCGCTGCTGTTCGGCTCCTATGCCAGAGGCGAGGAAACTCCCGATTCCGACATAGACGTAGTTGTTTTCGGCGGTAAGGATTTTAAAAAATCCGTAACTATTCAGAACAAAAAAAATATTAAACCTGAACAAATTCTTTTGCGTCTATATATAGAATACTGCATTGATATTATTAAACTTTGTCCATTCAAAGTTTAGTTGCCCTTTTATGAATAAGGAGCAAATACATATAGGAGGACTTGTAACATATGCCAATAACACAAAAAGAGGAAGCATTAGTGTTCGCCGCAAAAAACGGAAACGTTAAATGCTTTGAAGAACTTTATAAACTATATTACGACAAAATTTATGCACTCGCCGTTACAGTTATGAAAAACAGGTCTGATGCGGAGGATATTCTACAAACCACCTTTATAAAGGCTTGGCAGAACTTAAATAAACTTGAAAACAATTCGGCTTTTAACACTTGGTTACAACGTATCACTCTCAACCAATGTAATTCTTTGCTTCGTAAAAATAAATCTCTTTATTCTACAGATGATGAAGGCGAAAATGGTGAACTTTTACAAATAGAATCTGATTTAATGCTTCCAGAAGAATATACAGAGCGAGAAGATTTATCTATACGCTTAAAAGCCATCATAGACGAGCTTTCAGTTGTTCAGAGAGAGACCATACTGCTTTACTATTATAACAATTTAAGTGTTGAAGAAATTGCACATACGATGGATTGCTCCGAGGGCACAGTAAAATCAAGACTGTTCTTGGCAAGAAAAGCAATTCGAACAGAAATTGAGGAACAGGAAAAGAAAACGGGAGAGAAGTTTTACGGTATTGCAGGAGCCACTCTTATTCCCTTTGCGAGTCTGTTTATACGTCAAATCAAAAGTACCTCTATTTCAGGTGCAGAAGCTGCAAATGTGCTTAACCGTGTTAGTCATACGCTTTTCAACACTCCCTTGAATCCCACCAATGCGGCTCGGTTGTCCGATAACACAATCAATACGCCGAAAAATGTAAATGGTCAG
>CADBXH010000184.1 GCA_902798605.1 uncultured Ruminococcus sp.
AAAACAGAATCAGAAAAAACCGGCGCTAACCCGCCGGGCAACGCGATAAAGGACAAAAAGTCCCTCATAACTTCCAAGAGGATAGAAACTATCGTCGCAGTCCTCCTCGGCGTCACCACTCTGCTGTCGGCGTGGGCGTCGTGGATCGGTCATCTGCACGGCGGCCTCCAGTCCATCAACTTTACTCAGAGCAACAACGAGTCGGCTCACGGAACCGCGGCGTCTAACGTCGGTATGCAGGCGTACCTTGCCGATTATATGACATGGAACACATTAAGAGCTTATAATTATGAGCTTGAAATCGCAACTGCTGACGGCGATAAGGAAAAGGCAGCCCTTATCAAAGAAAAGATCGCAAAATTCAAGAAGCAGAATGTCGACGGCGGTATTCTTGCCGAAGGCATAAAATGGATGGAGGAAAACAAAGAAGACGATCCGTTTAAAATGCCGGGTATGGCGGAAAAATATTTGGAAGAGGGAAGCAAAGAGTTTAATAAGTCTCAGGAGCTGCTCGAAGAAGGAAAGCGCGACAACACAAAGGGCGATTCCTATATGCTTGTGACCGTCATATACTCGCTGACGCTTTTCCTGCTCGGTATCGTCAACACATTCAAAAATATGTCGAACCGGATAGTGGTGCTGGCGATCGCCATTGCGTTTTTGGTGTTTGCGGTCTTTTATATGTGTACGATACCATTGCCTACGGGCTTTGAAAAAATGAATTTCTTTGAGTTCAACAAATAATCAAAACAGCGCTGTGATAATTCAGGACTTAAATCAGGGAGGATACTAAAATGAAATCAAATAAAATATATCAGGTTTCAACGTTACAGGCTTTGGCGCTTGGATATTCAAGGCCGGTCGTTACCGTGCAGGAGCTGCTCGAGCACGGCGACACAGGGCTCGGTACCTTTGAAAACGTAGACGGCGAGATGATCATCTTAGACGGCGTATGCTATCAGGCTAAGCCGGACGGCAGCACGATACGCACTGAGGAATCCGCAGGCGTGCCCTTTGCGGTATCCGGCTTTGTAAAGGACGGCAGAGCTATCAAAATGGGCGAGATGAAGGATATCGAAGCCATAAAGCTGGAGCTTACCTTGAGGATAGAAGAAGATTTCGGACTTAACAGCATCCACATCGCGCGGATAGACGGATGGTTCAACTCGATCCACGCCCGCGCGGGAGCTCCGTACCGCTCTCACCACGTTTCTTTGAAGGACATCCTTTCAAAAACTCAGAAGGACTTTAGCTTTGAGGGGTTGTACGGAACGCTGGTGTGCGTTTATTATCCCGATTATATGGACGGCATAAACGCCTCGGGATGGCATATGCACTTCCTCTCGCAGGACAGAACGCTCGGAGGACACGTTTTTGAGGTGTCTATGAGCTCCGGAGAATGTCTGGTGCAGAAGATGGACAGGATCGAAATTCAGCTCCCGAGGGAAGCGGCGTTTGACACATACTCCCTTAAAGAAGCGTCACAGGACGAGATCGAGGAAGTAGAACAGGGAAACGGCTGATTTATACGGCTCTCTGCTTAACGGCAGAGGGCTGTTTTTTGCCGGAAAACGGCCCAAAACAGCGTTAATAAAATTTTTGGCTTGCCGTTATAAAATTTTTTATTATTTAAGTATTTTTTAATGTTACGGGTGTAATATACGATCAAACAAAGACAGGAGGTAATCATAATGAAATTCAAAATCAGCAAATCATATATTATTTTGATCTCTGTTCTCACGTTGATCGCGATAGTGCTGTCCGTCAGCGGGTGCGCCAACGGGCAAACTTCGTCAGATATATCGGGCGCAACGGTCAGCGAGGCAGCCGCTTCGGAAGCGACGACCGCACTTGCTTCCGGGGCGTCAAAAACACATCTGGCGGAAAACGACATTACCGTTAATGAAACGCTAAACAACGCCGAGAACGGCGGTCACGCGATCACAGCCGACGGCGAGAGCGCAGCTTACAGCAATGTGCTCGTTACAAAATCAGGGGATTCCGAGGGTGACGAGGCGGACTTCTACGGCGAAAACTCAGCGGTATTCGCGACAAACAAAGGGACGCTGGATCTCAATAATATCGTGGTTAAAACCAACGGAACTCACGCCAACGCCGTTTTCAGCTACGGCGAGGGCACGACTGTTAATATCGCGGATTCCTACATCAACACCACGGGCAACTGCTCGGGCGGCTTGATGACGACGGGCGGCGGTACGATGAACGCGAGCAACCTCACCATCGAGACCTCGGGTAATTCTTCCGCAGCTATCCGCTCTGACCGCGGCGGCGGAACAGTTAACGTCAACGGCGGATATTACTCAACAAGCGGCAAGGGCTCGCCCGTGATCTACTCCACTGCCGATATCACCGTCAGCGACGCGGAAATGGTTTCGTCCGCTTCTCAGGGCGTTGTGGTAGAGGGCAAAAACTCCGTCACGCTCAATAACGTCGACCTTACCGCCGACAACAACACAAAGAACAGCGACAAATCGAGCTACTATCAAGCGGTTATGATTTATCAGTCGATGTCGGGCGACGCAGCGCAGGGACTCTCATCCTTCGCGATGAACGGCGGCAGCCTTGTCAATAAAAACGGAGACGTCTTCTTCGTCAATAATACAGCTACTCAAATCAGCCTGAATAACGCCT
>CADBXH010000185.1 GCA_902798605.1 uncultured Ruminococcus sp.
TCATAATATCCTTCCTGTTTTGTGGTTAGTTATTGCTAACCGTCGCATTGAAACAAAAGCCCGAATTAGATTTACAGGCTTTTGCTACTGCTCTATAATTGTAATGCCGTGTTTTGATCACGCCGTTAATGAGGGTTTCCGTTAAAACCGGCTGCTCCAAAGGCGTGACCGGGTGCAGCGTCACGCTGCTAAAGTAACTTTTTTGTGCTGAGCAAACCGATTCCCAGCGTTGAGGCGTTATGTATCATAGCGGTCGTGGTCGGCTGTGCCAAACCGCTCACACCGAGTGCGATCAATCCGCCGTTTACGGAAAGAATTGAGCGGTAATTTCTGCCGATCCGTTTCATCATAGCCTTGCTTAGCTTTCTGAGGGTTACGATACTTTTCAGATCATCCTCCGCGATAGTGATATCCGCGATCTCTCTTGCGATCGCCGCGCCGTTAGAAATAGCGATACCGACGTCGGCTGACGACAATGCGGGAGAATCGTTCACGCCGTCGCCGATCATCACGACCGTATTGCCCTTTGCTTTTTCTTCCTGAATAAACCGCGCTTTTTCCTCGGGGAGCACCTCCGCGTAAAAACGGTCGACGCCGACCTTGTCCGCGATCGACTTCGCCGTGTGCTTGCTGTCGCCGGTCATCATCACAATATTATCAAAACCGAGCTCTTTGAGCTGCGCAATGACATCCGATGCTTCCGTTCTGAGCGGATCTTCAATACAAATCACCGCCGCAAGCCAGCCGTCGATAGAAAGATACAGCCGCGAATACGCGCTCGATATGGCAAGCAGCTTCTGCTCAGTGCCGAGCGGAACCGCCGCGCCCATATCTTCAAAGATAAAATGGTAGCTGCCTATCAGAACTTCCGCGCCGTCAATCGTGGACTTCACGCCGTGAGCCACAACGTACTCCACCTTTGTGTGCATCTCGTCGTGAATCAGGTTTTTCTCCTTTGCCGCACGGACAACCGCGTTTGCGATGGAATGAGGGAAGTGTTCCTCTAAGCACGCAGCGATACGCAGCATTTCATCGGGGCTTTTATCACAAAACGAAACCACGTTGTAAACGGTCGGGTTCGCTTTTGTAAGAGTTCCCGTTTTGTCAAATACGATCGTATTGGCAGCAGCGATTTTTTCCAAAAATTTGCCGCCTTTGACCGTAATCCCGTAAGCGTTTGCCTCTCTGATCGCGGACAAAACCGTTACAGGCATCGCGAGCTTGAGCGCGCAGGAAAAATCAACCATCAAAACGGACAGCGCTTTGGTGATGTTTCGCGTCAGCAACCACACCAACGCTGTCCCGAAAAAGGTAACCGGCACCAGCTTATCGGCAAGGTGCTCCGCCTTGCTCTCAACATTTGATTTCAGCTTTTCGGTTTCCTCGATCATCGTGACGATTTTATCATACCGTGAAGCACCTGCGTTTTGCGTTACGCGAATCGTCAGCTCGCCTTCCTCGATCACAGTACCGGCATATACCGTAGCACCTGCGCTTCTGCGGACGGGTACACCCTCGCCTGTCAGGGTAGCCTGATTCACCAGTGCTTCGCCGTCACTGACAATTCCGTCAAAGGGGATCATACTTCCCGTACCGACGATGATCTCGTCATTGGGGCGTATCTCGGACGACTTCACTAAAACGGGCTGTCCTTCTGTTTTCAGCCATACCTTGCCGACGTTCAGCGACATACTGCCTGCCAAATCACTGATAGATTTTTTGTGCGTCCAATCCTCCAATATTTCACCGATTTCAAGCAGGAACATCACCGAACCGGCGGTTTTAAAATCACGCCTGACCAGTGATACCGTGATTGCGGTCGCGTCCAAAACAGAAACCTCTAACTTGCCTTTTGATACGCATTTCAGCGCCTTCCAAATGTACCGCGCAGCTTTTACCGCAAGGATCGCAACACGGATATATTTGGGGATAAACCAACGTCTTAAATACCTTGCGGCGATTTTCCGGGACAGCTTGCCGATATACTCGCTTTTCAGCTCCCTTGCCGCCGCAACCGAAGTCAGGGCGTGCTCAGGGACGGTCACGGTATTCGGATTCGTTTGACAAAGCAGCGCAAGCGCTTCTTTTTTGCCGCACATATACTCGATCATCAAATCGTTTGTCGCAGGATAGACCTTGCAGCGTTTGATAACTCGATTGGCGTTCAGCGCGCAATACAAACGGTCGAAATCGTCCTGACTGTATTGTGTCAGAATATGTATCCGCAGCCGTCCGCGTATTTCGTGAAGAATTTTGTTTGCGGTTTCAGCCGGTTCGTCGGGTTCTAACTCAAGCTCGACGGGCTTTTCGTTTTCCTCGCGGTCACGGTTGATTTGCTTTGCTTCGGCATAGATATCCCCGGCGTTTTCCTGTACCTTTGTCACGGTTTTCATCACGCTGTCTTTCGCCCGAAGCGCTGCCGCGGTACAGTGTGTATAAGCCTTTTTTGCGTCCTTGCTTGAAAGCACTTTGATTCCCGCCGTGCCGAACAGAACGCCTCCCAAAAATAATAATGCGCCTTTTCCTATTGTCGTCATCGTTATGTCCTCCTAACTATTTGTGTTTGTAACCGGTGATAAATGTCATCGCCATACATACAACTGCTGCGAATGCCCAGAATTTATGATGTTTTATGATAACCACTCCTTCATCTAATAGGTTAGCAAAGGCTAACTATACTACAAAAAATAAAAATCAACCCATTGATTTTCCAAATATATTATATCTTTTCTATCATCTTTTGTCAAGCAGAAGCGCCCGCTTTTCAGCGAGCGCAGGTGCAGAATTATGAAATTGGTATTGACAAATATAGGGATTAACAAAATTAAACTAACGCCGCGCCGAGATTCTTGCAAGCGACAACGGCTTCATCATCGGGAGCGTCATTTGCGATCACGCACTCGCAGGCAAGAGATACGCCCGCGTTTTGGCAGGATTCCTGCCAGTCGCGCATCCACTGACCGTCGCCCCAGCCGTAAGAGCCGAAAAGAGCTATCTTCTTGCCGGAAAGCGAGGGCAGAACCGCGTCGAACATCGGCTGGAATTCATCCTCCTCCAAAACCTCGTCGCCCATTGCGGGACAGCCGAACGCGATCGCGTCAAAATCCGCGACCATATCGGCGGAGAAATCCGAAGCGTTGAAAACGCTGACCTCAGCGCCGGCTTCCTGCGCGCCCGCTTTAACGGCGTCCGCCATTGCTTCGGTGTTGCCTGTTCCGCTCCAAAAAACAATTGCTATATTACTCATAATCATTCTGTCCTTTCTGTCGTTGGTATTATATTTTGTTCAGACCACGCCGTTGCTGTTGTTTCCGTCTAACAGACTGTTCCAAAGGCGTGCTTGGATGCAGCGTCACGCTGCTTTACTAACTACTAATTTATTGATTGGTGTGCCTTGAAGCCATTTGGAATAATAGATGTCGGAGCATTTTTTATACTTGGCAAACGCGCACCGGGCTTTTTCTTCATTACCGTAAACCTTCCAACAACCGCAGCATTTACAGCAGTTTCCCTTATGAAGAATGAAGCCGCGAACGTCCTCGGGAGGATAGCCGAGAAACAGTCCGATTTCGTGCGGAAATTCGGGACACTTTTTCACTCTGTTTTTCAGTCTGGTCAAACAAGCTTTACAGTCAAAGCTTTTGTATCCCATTGACGCTAAAATGGATCGTGCCTGTGGATCGGACAAATCCCTTTCAAGCTGTGTCGGGCGAAATACATAGATCAAGGCGCGTTTCTTGCCGTATCCCAATGGCTGCATTTTCACTCCCTTATGGCTGAAACGCCGGTTAAACTCCTGCGTGTAACGCTCCACATCTTGTTTCTGCGCATAAACACAAGTAAAGAGATTGGCGGTTTTCAGCCCCGCGAGAGTGGGAGAACAATGCTTGATAATCAAATCTTCCGACATCTGTTTATTCCTCCGTGGTTTTGTTTGTGGTTAGCATAGACTAACCGATGCTCAAAAAACAAACATCCTCCGGTCGGATGATGTCTCTGTGTCAGTTACCCTCTGCTAACCGAACAGGTGTAATATATCATATCTTCTTATTTTTGTCAAGAGTTTTTTGAAAAAATAAAATCAGCCGACAGAAAAACAATCCGTTGACTGATATGATTATCATAAATCTTCGTTCAAATGCTTTTTCAAAGCTGCAAAAGTAGTAGAGCTGATAACGTGCTCGATCTTGCAGGCATCGTTCACGGCGTTTTCTTCATCAACGCCGAGCTTCATAAACAGCTCGCTTAAAACGGTATGGCGTTCATAGGTGCGTTCGGCGACCTCCAAGCCCGCTTCCGTCAGCGTGATACCGCCGTCCTGCGCGACTTTAATATATCCGCCGTCACGAAGGATTCCCATCGCACGGCTGACACTCGGCTTTGAGTAACCAAGCTCCGTACCAACGTCGATCGCGCGGACAAATCCCTTATCCTTCCTGAGAACATAAATCGTTTCCAGATACATTTCGCCTGATTCCTTAAGTACCAAAGCCGTCACCTCCGCCGTTTGATGAAAGTATTATAACACAATAATTATTTGTTGGCAAGTGATTAACGCCGCAAAGCGATTACTGACGAAAATGCATTGAAAAAAGAATCATTTAGCGAAGTTATTTATATAATAAAATAATAAAATATTAATTACTATTTGACATATCCGTTCCTCCATGCTATACTGTCAAAAACTGCATGGGAATGGGGAAAATAGGGTTTCACCGAACGTGTGTGACCATCAGGTCCATGTGAAAGCAATTTCATGCAGGTTCAAGTCCTGTTACCTGCACCAAGCGAAGATAATCCGAACCTTCTCCCAGTCGGGGACGGGTTCGGA
>CADBXH010000186.1 GCA_902798605.1 uncultured Ruminococcus sp.
ACCGTATACAAGGATATTTCCTTCGGTGCGATCAACAAGGGCTTGAGCGGCGACGAGCTCGATAATGCGGTAAGAAGCGCCGCTGAGTTTACCGGCTTAAAGCCCGGTCTGCTCGATAAATCCCCGTTTGACCTCTCCGGCGGAGAAAAACGCCGCGCGGCAATCGCGGGAGTCATCGCGATGGACCCGGATGTGCTCATCCTCGATGAACCCACAGCCGGTCTTGACCCGATGGGTCGCGAGATACTGCTCAGCCAGATCACGCGCTACCACAAGAAAAAGGGCAACACGGTCCTGCTTGTATCCCACAGTATGGAGGATATAGCAAGGGTCGCCGACAGAGTGATGGTGATGAACAGCTCCGAGCTTGTTATGTTTGACAAGACAAAAGAGGTGTTCTCACACGGTGACGAGCTCGAAAAAATCGGGCTTAAGATCCCGCAGATCACAAAAATAATGCAGAGCTTAAAGGAACGCGGATACGATATCCCCGACGGCATACTAAATGTCGACGAAGCCTTGTCCGTTCTTTCGGCCAGTATTTCCCGGGCGACAGCATTATCCATAAGCTTGACCCTCGCGGAAAGATAATCGTTTTCATCGCGTTTGTCGTGGTGATCTTCTGCACCTTCAACTATTTTTCGCTCGCGATCACAGTCGCCTTTACCGCGCTGTTTTTGATCCTGAGCAAGATCCCCGCCAAATTCTACTTCAAAAGCCTAAAGGTGATAATCTTTATTGTCATCATCACTTCGGTTTTTAACCTGTTCTACGGCTCCGGAGAGCCGATTTGGCAATGGTGGATAATAAAAGTAACGTGGAACGGCATCCACAGGGCTGTTTTTGTAACGGCGCGCATAATCTGCCTGATCTTGGCAAGCTCATGCCTGACCTTTACGACCTCGCCCACGGAGCTGACCGACGCGATAGAACGGCTGATGAAGCCGCTCAAAGTCATTCATTTTCCGGTCCACGAAATCTCAATGATGATGTCGCTCGCGCTTCGTTTTGTGCCGACCCTGCTTGAAGAGACCGACAAGCTTATGCAGGCGCAAAAGGCGAGGGGCGCGGATATGGAATCGGGCAACCTGTTCAAGCGCGTAAGGGCGCTTATCCCAATCCTTGTACCGCTGTTTGTCTCTGCGTTCAGGCGCGCGTATGACATAGCCACGGCTATGGAGTGCCGCTGCTACCGCGGAGGAACGGGAAGAACAAGGATGAAGATCCTAAAGCTTTCCGCCCGCGACATAGTCTCATTTGTCATAACGGCGATCGTAATTTTGGGTGTGATCCTATGCAACACATTTATGACGAGTATGATCTGAGGAACCTGCTTATCACAATTTCATATGACGGCAAATGCTTTCACGGCTGGCAGATACAGCAGAACGCCTTTACCGTCCAGGAGGCTTTTCAAAACGCCCTCGCAAAGATAATCGGTGAGGATTTTGACTTAAAGGGCTGCAGCCGTACAGACAGCGGAGTTCACGCCAATATGTACTGCCTGAGCGTAAAAACCGCGCACCCGATACCCCCGCAAAGGCTAAAGGCTGCGCTTAACCGCTGGCTTCCGCTCTCGATAGCGGTCAACGACTGCGCAGAGGTCGACAGCGACTTCCATGCGCGTTACAGCTGCAAAAGCAAGGAGTATATTTATAAGATATGGAACAGCGAAGTCCGCAACCCGTTTTTGGACGGCTACGCGCTCCACTACCGTTACAAGCTTGACGAAGAGCTTTTGGATTCAGCGGCGCAAAGCTATGTGGGCACACACGATTTTACATCGTTTTGCACGCTCGACAGCCGCGAGCCCGGGGATATGACCCGAACGGTAAAGAGCTTTTCGGTAACTCGCGACGGTGATATGGTTACTATGCGCGTTGAGGCGGACGGCTTCCTCTACAATATGGTGCGCATAATGGTAGGCACGCTTTTGCGTGTTCAGCAGGGGAAGATAAAACCCGGACAGATACCGGAGATAATAAGTAAAAAAGACAGGAGCTTCGCCGGCCCTACGGCTCAGGCGTGCGGACTGTATCTTAATAAAGTAAACTATTAAAAATTGATTGTATGTTTTTTGATTGGAGTTCAAAATGTTCAAAAGAAAAAAGGGACGCTACTCTGAAAAAAAGGTAAATAAAATGTTCAAAAGAAAAAAGGGACGCTACTCTGAAAAAAAGGTAAATAAGGAACGCAAGGTAATAAGCTACGAGGATGTGCCGCTCGACGATTACGAGCAGGAAAAAACCGACATATCCCCGTCAGCGGTAAAAAAGATAATTATCGGCGTTGTTATCGCTCTTGTGGCGGGACTTATAGTGTTCGCCTTTGCGAACCGCGACAAGCTCACGCCCGAAAATCTTTCTGTTTGGTGGACGTATGATGTGCTCGGCAACGCCGGCAAGGGATACCCCGTCAATATTGTCGGAGCCGAGGTAAAGGCGGGCAATTTTACCGAGAACCAAAACAGGATAGCCTACGCGTCCGACACCTCGTTCGTCACCCTTAACTCATCGGGCAGCGAGATCGCGAACGTTCAGCTGAGGCACTCAAAGCCTGTTATGAAAACAAACGAAAACAAGTTTTTGATATACGGACTCGGCGAGAAGGAATACCAGATACTCAGCTTTGATAAGGAGTTGTATACCGGCGAAGCGCAAAGCATAATATATACCGGCGACATTGCTTCAAACGGAGTTTACTGCTTTGTGACCGAGGGCGACGGCTTTTTATCCGAGCTTTACGTATATAACAGCGACAATAACCGCATATTTAAATATTCTTTTTCAGAATATTACATCAATTCAGTCGCGCTTAATAACGACGGCTCCGGCTGCGTTGCCTGCGGATTGTCAAGCGATGGCGGCGCGATAAAAACAGGCGTATACGTTCTCGATTTCGGCAAGGAAGAGCCCGTAAATAAATACGAGATCCCCGATGACGTTATCATCGACAGCAAGTATATCAGCGGCAGACGCGCCGCGCTTGTCGGTGAAAACGCGTCGTATGTAATAAAAATAGGCGCTGAAGAATACAATACCGTAAGCTATGAGGACAAGCCTATGATAAACTACTGCTTCAGCCCCAAAACCGGCTCGTTCGCGCTCGCGCTTTCAAAGAGCGGCGACGGCAAAAACTGCCTGCTTGTCAATTACAACGACAACGGCGATAAAAACTACGCGGTCGAAAACGAATACGGAGCCGATTCGCTGTCCGTTTTGAACGGAACGATAGCGGTACTTGACGGAAATATGATTTACGCATATAATAAGTCGGGAGATTTGAAATACTCCTGCGACGCCGGAACAGGCTCGAGTGCGCTGATACTTGATTCCGACAAATCCGCGTATGTTCTCAGCATCAACCAAATCAGGCACGTAGCGCTTTCAAAGCCCGCTTCGCCCGATTCGGCGCAATAGAGGGATCATATGATATATTATCAAATCGGAGCGGCGGTAATAGTTCTCATCTTCATCCTTATCGGAGCGTTCAGAGGTATTATCCGCACGCTGTTGAATTTAATAGGACTGGCGCTTAACGCGTTTATTTCATACTGGATCGCGCGCCCGCTCGCTCAGGGTATTTACGACAGCTTTTTTAAGCAGGCGCTGATCGAAAAGGTACAAGCGGCAATAGCGCAAAACGGCGTAAATTTTGCCGTAGACAGCGCTGTCGCTTCTATACCCGACTGGCTTGCAAAAGTTATAGGGATCTCCGAAAAGCTGTCAGGTCAAAACTTTGAGCAGATCGCAAGGGGCATCAAGCTCAGCGATGACGCGACCTTATCAATGGCTAAGTCGGTCGAGAATGTTCTCGGCCCCGTATTGGTGTCTATAATAGCGGTCATCGCTACATTCGTTCTGTTTATGGTTTTTATGATATTAATAAAACTGTTGATCAGGCTTATAATAAAAGCGTTAGACGGTCCCGTGCTCAGAACTGTTGACAGAGTTTTCGGCGCTGTTTTAGGAGGAATAGAAGGCGCGGTTCTCGTTTTCTTCCTCTGTGTTGTTTTCAACATTAATCTATTTGCGTGATTTTACACGCAAACATCAGGTGGTATATAATGGAAATTGAAAATTGGAGTTTCAAGCCTTCGGACTTGTACACCATCCCAAATATTTTATCTTATATCAGGCTGCTGCTTGTAGTGCCGTTTGTATATTTCTTTGTACAGGCAAAGTTTGTTGACCCGGCTTACTACATCGCCGCCGCCGTGTGCATAGGCATTTCGGGGCTTACAGATTGCTTTGACGGAATGCTCGCGCGCAAGCTTGATCAGGTCACATCGTTGGGCAAGATACTTGACCCCGCGGCGGATAAGATCACGCTCATCGCCGTAGCGGTTTGTATGGTCATCTACATCCCGTCGCTTCTGCCGCTTATGCTCGTGCTTATGATCAAGGATCTGACAATGATGATTTGCGGACTTATATTATTATCAAAAAAAATCCCGCTGCCCGCTTCGCGCTGGTACGGCAAAATAGCGACAGTGGTGTTCTATATTTCCGTCTGCGTCATAATATTCTTAAAGGCGGTGTGCGGTTACGAGAACCCGGTGCTTATCTTGGTTCTGTTCTGCATAACGACCGCGTTTATGATATTCGCGCTGGTCAATTATTCAAAGATGTTTTTGGATTTGATAAAAAAAAACAAAAAATCT
>CADBXH010000187.1 GCA_902798605.1 uncultured Ruminococcus sp.
TACCAGTTTTAGCTCCATTATACTCACGTAGATCTGCAGAAATTTCATTTAAAACACCTAAAACATCTTCTCCTAAATTCTTAGATAGATTTGTGGAAATTTCACAACCAAAACGTTCCAAAGCATCTTTTCCCAAATCGAAATTATTTTCCTTTGATTTATCAAAAAGAGCAATTGCAATAATCATTTCATTCAAGGTTGACAAAGTAAGAGGCTCGTTTGATCCTCCATAGTATCCTGGCGCCCCACCTTCTAGTTTATCAATCCTTTCCTTTAGAGTTTCCAAAGTAACATGTCTATTTCCCTCTCCATGTCGTTTTTGCGCCTCATCTTTTAATCTACTAGCAATAGGCTCCATTTTTCTACTGTCAATTTCTTTTAAATCTTTTTCTTTCTCTTGGTTATCACTATTTATATTTTGGGTTTTTCGTCCATTTTCCGATTCTTCTATCTCACTAACGACAAATTCATCATCGCTTAAATGTGATAGGTCAGTATAATTGGTATCAATGCTATCAATTGATTCTGTCACTTCACTTTCGTTATCTACACTCGAAATGTCTTCTTTTGTGTCTGTATTTTTTCTGGGTTTTTTGTTCTTACGTTCTATTTTTTTTAGCTTTTCACTCAACAACTTTTCTACTGCCCTTTCTATCCTTCTTTTTTCTATCCTTCTTTCTAGTTCCCCAGTTTTTTTTCGTTTCATTTTCTTTTTTGAAATCCTTTTTTTCGTCGTCTTTTTACCTGTTTGTTCCTCCGGTACTGATTGTTCTGTTTGATCATCCTTTGAGTTTATTCCAGTCTCCATAAAAACACCTCACATTTCTATAAAGCTATTATAACACAAATGATTGCGAATAGCAAGCAAAATGTTGAGCTATTATAAAAAAGACAAGATAATTTTCAAAAAAGTCTGGACTTTTCCGTTTTCTGTGGTATCCTGTTGTGCTTGAAGGAGGTATCGACATGGATACGATCAGAGAACTGTTCTACGGCAATATTCACCCGTATGAGCGCGAGAATCCTAAAAGACAGCGCGGGCGAAGATATCCGCATCATCTTCGCCCTGCCTAATTTATTATATTTCATCAAGATATTCTGAATATTTTAAATACCCGTCAAGTGCTTCGTTATTGAGGTATATATATTTTGACTACGGTACCGCCGCCGTCGCGCGGAGCGATCTCCATTTTTCCCTTACACATCATTTCGAGCCTTTCGCGGATATTCCCTAAAGCGATATGCGGCTCGTCGTTGTCCTTCGCGCCGAAGCCCGGTCCGGTGTCGGCAACGGTTATTTCAACGCCGTTCTTTACTTCTCGGGTTTGAATATAGATGGTAAGCGGATCAAGGTCGGGGTCAACTCCGTGCTTGACGGCGTTTTCCACGATGGGCTGCAGGGTCAACGGAGGAAGTCTGAAATCCGTGTAATCAGTATCAAACTCCATAAACAGCTTACCCTCAAAGCGCACCTGCTCAACGGACAAATACGCTTTTGTGTGTTCCAGCTCCTCGGTAAACGGGATAGTTCTTTCCTTGGCGATCGTCGTAAAATTCTTTCTGAGATAATTGGTGAAGTTCAGCGTTACCTTCTGTGCCTTAGCCGCATCCTGCTCGATCAGATAGTAAATGCTCGTCATTGTGTTGTAGATGAAATGCGGACGCATTTGCAGTACGGCAAGTCTTACCTTCTGGTTAGCGATTTCTTCCTTTTGCTTGACATACCGCTTTCCCTGATCGACAAACAGCATCAGTTCCATCGCGAGCAGCATGACAGAAACAGGCGCCAGCAAATATACCAATATGAGAATGAATTGGAGTTTTGAAAGCTGTTTTCTTCTGCGGATCACCGCGACAAAGCAGACGATCAGGCTGATTGCCGTAAAAAACAGATAAACCAGTATCAACCAACGCTTTTGCTCTGTGCCGTCCTGCGTCGGAACAGCAAAAAGCGTGCGTGTCAGCAGGTCGCCGACGGCTGCCGTTGCGGATAATCCCCAAAGGATGAGGATAAGCTTCCACAGGAATGATTGGCGGGGCTCCTGCGAACAACAGCGTAAGATGTAAAGCGTCAACAGCGGAATAATGGTAGATGAAAACAAAACGCCGAGGAAATCACACGCTGTTTGAAGCGGTATATTTTTCCAATACAGAGCGGCAAGCTGACCGATCAGAGCGGCAGCCGTTTTTAATATCATCGCGGAAAAGAATACAATGCAAAACTTCCGCCACTGACTTTCGGTATCACGCAGGATAAAAGTGATCAGTATTCCGAGCACACCGAGCAATAAGGTCGACAAATCTATCACAGCAGAAAAATATGTCGTCCAATCCATCATAGCCGCAGCCCCCTTATCGGAAATCTCAGCCGCGTGAGGTGATCGCGCACCTGTTCGGCGGAAAGGGGTTTTACGGCAAAGCCGCAGGCGCCGGTATCCCACGCCTCCAGCGCGTAATCGGGGTAGGCGGTCAGATAGATCACGTTGGTGCGGGGATTGATTTTCAGCAGCTCACGGCACAGTTCAAGCCCGTTGAGCTTGCCCATTTCGATATCGACCCCGTGACCAAAGCGTTGGGAAGCAAATGACCGATCACCGACATACCGCCCTTTAGAATGATACTCTCGTCATCAACCATAATGATGTTTGGTTCCTCTACGGTGTTGTCGATCGTTTCCAATAAAATGTTGATGTCCATATCTAAACATTTGGAGATCCGCAGCAGCAGAACAGCGTCGGGGATCCGCCGTCCCGTCTCCCAGTTTGCTATCGTGCTGCGTTCCACAAACAGCATATCGGCGAGCTGCTGCTGGGACAGATTTTTTTCAGTTCTGAATTGTTTCAGGGTATCGGCAAAGGAATCCTTCATGTGCGTTTCCTCTCATGGAAGTATACTTTATCTATTATATTATAAGGGATGCGCCTTAGAAATACAACAGCATTCCAAAATAAGATGTCACGCTCTGACACATCTTATTGTCTTATGGCG
>CADBXH010000188.1:0-2539 GCA_902798605.1 uncultured Ruminococcus sp.
GGCGATGGACAGGGAATAGAACATCTGCCCCATGGCCGTCACGACCGTCATCCACGAGAAATTCTTCGGCTAAGCGGCACTGCATCCGATCCGCCTGTTACGGATCAAAACCTGAATATAACAAAACGCCATTCCAAATCAGCTGAAACGGAATGGCGTTTTTTGCGTATAATTTTCTTAAAACCGGATTCTTTCATTTTTCAGCCTTGAATACATTTATAAACCGTGATATAATAGGCTTTGTGATAAAAAATATAACAATTTGGAGATGAACATATGGAGTACAAGTTTTCAGACAGAGTCCAGACTCTTAAGCCCAGCGCGATAAGAGAAATTTTTAAATATGCCGCCGACCCCTCGGTGGTATCGCTTTCGGCGGGAAACCCCTCGCCCGACGCCTTCCCCGCAAAGGAGATCGCCGAGATCTCGGCAAAGGTGCTTGCCGAAAACCCGATCTCGGTTTTGCAGTACAGCGTTTCCGAGGGTTACACTCCGCTCAGGCAGCATATGATGGAGTATATGCAGAAGAATCACAACACCGGCAGCGATAACGACGATATCCTCATCACCACCGGCGCGCAGCAGATTATGGATCTTTGCACCAAGGCGCTCGTCAACGAGGGCGAGGTAGTTATCTGCGAGGCTCCGTCATTTATCGGCTCGCTCAACACCTTCCGCAGCTACAACGCGAAGCTTGTCGGCGTTACCGTTGAGCCCGACGGTATGAGCACCGTTGAGCTTGAGCAAAAGCTAAAGGAAAACCCCAACGCAAAGCTTATCTACACTATCCCGAATTTCCAGAATCCCTCGGGCGTTACAATGAGCCTTGAAAAGCGCAAAAAGGTCTATGAGCTCGCCAAAAAGTACGGCGTTTTGATAATCGAGGACAACCCCTACGGCGACCTGCGCTACAGCGGAGAAAATCTTCCGAACATCAAGAGCTTTGACACCGACGGTATCGTTATCTACGCGGGCTCGTTCTCAAAGGTCATCTCGCCCGGTATGCGCGTAGCGTACACTATCGCGCCCAAGCCGATCTTCCAGAAGCTCGTTGTATGCAAGCAGGGCAACGACGTCCACACGAACATCTGGTCACAGTACGTCTGCGATGAGTTCATCACAAAGTACGACTTTAACGCCCACCTTGAAAATCTCAGGAAAATATACACCAAAAAGGCGCAGTTCTGTATGGATCTGCTCGACAAATACTGCCTGCCCGGTATCACCTATCACAAGGTTGACGGCGGACTGTTCATCTGGTGCGACCTGCCCAAGGACGTTGATATGCCGCAGTTCTGCAAGACCGCTGTGCTCAACAAGGTCTGCGTAGTACCCGGCAACGCATTTTTGACCGACGAAAACGACGAGTGCCACAGCTTCAGGATCAACTTCTCGACCCCCACGGACGAGCAGCTTGAAAAGGGCATCAAGATCTTAGGCAAACTCGCAAACCAATAAAGCTAAATTGCGGCTTTGCCGCAGCTAAATTACAGCTTTCGCTGTAGCTAAATTTGGCTTTCGCCAAGCTAAATTTGCTTCGCAAGTTTATTAAACTATCAACTGCGCGTCAGCGCAATTTAGCTATTAAGCGAAACGAAATAATTTAGCTGTTTCCAACGGAAACAATTTAGCTCGCTGACAGGCGAATTTAGCTGTGCGTCAGCACAATTTACCTCGCCGACAGGCGAATTTAGCTGCGCGTCAGCGCAATAAACGGAGGATATATAAATGGAAAACCAAAAGCAAATCATCTTAACAGGCGACCGCCCCACCGGACGGCTACACCTCGGCCACTATGTCGGCTCGCTCAAAAGGCGCGTTGAGCTGCAAAACTCAGGCAAGTTTGACGAGATAAACATCCTTATCGCGGACGATCAGGCGCTGACAGACAACGCCGACAATCCCGATAAGATCCGCGACAACATAATCAACGTTGTGCTCGACTACCTCTCGGTCGGTCTTGACCCCGAAAAAACAACCATCTGCGTTCAGTCGGCGCTTCCCGCGCTGCACGCGCTGACCTTCTATTATATGAACCTTGTCACCACCGCCCGTCTGGCGCGCAACCCAACCGTTAAGGCGGAGATTCAGATGCGCGGCTTTGCCGACGAAGGTCTGCCCGTCGGATTCTTCAACTACCCCGTTTCTCAGGCGGCGGACATCACGGCGTTCAACGCTACGGTCGTTCCCGTCGGCGAGGATCAGCTGCCGATGATCGAGCAGACAAGGGAGATCGTTGAAAAATTCAACAGACTCTACGGCGAGACTCTTGTGCTCCCCAACGCTATGATACCCGAGAACGAAACTCAGCGCCGCCTGCCCGGAGTTGACGGCAAGGCTAAGATGAGCAAGTCGCTCGGCAACTGCATTTATCTTTCCGACACGGCAAAGACTATCAAAAAGCAGGTCAACGGCAAGATGTTCACCGACCCGACCCACCTGAGGATAGAGGATCCCGGTCACACCGAGGGCAATGTGGTATTCACCTACCTTGACGCGCTTTGCACCGATGAGCACTTTGCCGAGTATCTGCCCGAAT
>CADBXH010000188.1:2580-4564 GCA_902798605.1 uncultured Ruminococcus sp.
AGAGATGAAGGCTCACTACCGCCGCGGCGGACTTGGCGACGGCAAGTGCAAAAAGTTCCTGATACAAGTTCTTGAGGAGACCCTTTCCCCCATCCGCGCCGAGCGCGCAAAATGGGAAAAGGATATCGCCTCGGTTTACGATATCCTTCAAGCCGGGACCGCCAAGGCGAGAGAGACCACTAACGAAACCCTCGCCAGAGTTCAAAAGGCGATGAGGATCGACTACTTTGCCGACCGCTCCATCATCAAAGAATGGGAAGCCTTACTCAAACAAGCGAATAACTAACAAAGCAAAAACGCTTTTGACACCGTTATAGTGATGTCAAAAGCGTTTATTATTTCCGGTATATTTAATTCTTATCTATCCAGCCGACATATCCCTGAGTATACTGGTCATCTGTTATCGGCGTGTAGCGCTTCTGGTCGCCGGCGTCATCAAGAAAACCGTTGTATGCGCGGTAGATGTTGCCCGACTCATTGTCATAAACGCGCTCGTACTCGCCGATCATATCGGAGCGTTTCTCCTGAATAATGGTGTCGGACTTACTGCGCTCCTCAAACGCCTCCATAACGGGATCGGTATCGCTAATGGTCGACGGACTTGACGTAGCGTCCTGCGCGATCTGCTTCCACTGCTGCAAATAATATTCCGTGTAATTGAACGACTTCGCGATTTGAGCAAGCACCGGAGCCCAATCGACAAACATCCCTTGGGGCGCCCACTGGGTCAAAATGCAGTTGACCTCCCAAGCGCCGTAGTTTTTGCCGCCGACAACAACGTCTTTGGAATCCATAACCACAGCCGAATACAAACCCTCTCCCTCGACGTTCTCATCCTTGAACGTCGCGTAAAGCGACTGGTAGTCGTGGATGGGTGTGTTCGGGCGGATAGCCTGGATCTGATTCTTGTTTGCGGGAACGCAGGAATTTTCATATTCTCAAAGAACTCCTTTACCGTGCCCTCCTTCATCGACATACTGAATCCGAGCGCGCTCTGCATACTCGCGTCCTTTGCGGCGTATGCGTGGTCGATATTACTCAGCCCTACCGTCTTGTCGGGAGCTGTCGCCATCCACCGCAGCTGATTCGCGTCTCCCTGATACTCCACCTTCCAGCCCGCGGGTATCTGCAGAGTAAAAAACTCGTTTGAATAAGGCTGCCACTGAACATTCGCCCACTCGGCAGGTCTTCTGTTCACCTCGCCGATAGTCGGAGCCTGAGTCACATCCGGGACATTGACAGAAGGTACGGTCGTATAGTCGTCGGGCAAATCATCATAAGTCGCTTCCGCTGTATAGTCGTCGACCGGACGGGCGGGCATAAACATAGAGCAGCCCGCAAGCGTTGCGGATAATACCAAACACAGTAAAACTGCAAGGTGCTTTTTCATTTTCTCATCCTCCAAACTATCAGTTAATTATATTATGCTATGTAATTGCGCTATTGTCAATATACAATAATATATACAAACAAAAAACAACGCTTTTGACGCCGTTATAGTGACGTCAAAAGCGTTTACTTTAGTTAACTGTTGATTTTTTGATATCAAAGGCTCATCTTGAGCTGGTCAAACCAGTTGGGGCCGAGCTCTTCAACGACCTTTTCGATAGCTTCGAGCGCGTCGTCGGGGAGCTTATCGTAGCCGCCCTTTTCGTGCTCAAATGACTTGATCTCGCTGACTCTGTCGATCATACGAGCCTTGAGCTGAGAAACGTACTTTTCGTCCTGCATATCGGGAACAAAGCCTTCCCACTCCATGATCTCGATATCGGAGAAGGGACCCCACTTTTTGAACTCAGCCTTGCCCTCAACGATAGCTTCGAGAATTCCGAGGGTATCCTTGGGCTGAACCTTCTTGCCCATAAAGTCGCCTGTGTTTACGATGTAGCAGTCAACGTTCTTCTCCTCAACGAGCTTCTTGAACTTTGCGTAGTCGTTAGCGAGGGGATATGTTCTGAACGGGTTAGCGTAGGGAACAACAACG
>CADBXH010000189.1 GCA_902798605.1 uncultured Ruminococcus sp.
TTTGATTTTCAAAAAAATGTTAAAAAAGGCAGAGGGAAAGCAAAAATTTGTCAGCTTCTTTTTTGACAACGCGGTAGAGGAATACAACTACGAATACCGCCAAATGATGAAGCTGTACCGCGATTATAAAAGCAACCGTAAATAAAAAAGGATCAGGCTTGCCGATCCTTTTACTATTATGCTTATCCCTTCAAACGGCAGGTAAAGCAGATCACGCCGTCCTTCCATACGGCGTCAATGCTTCCGCGGTATTTGCTTACGATCGCCTGCGCGATGGACAAGCCGATACCGTAGCCGCCCTTGTCGATATTATGACTCTCGTCGCGGCGGTAGAAGCGGTCAAAGAACTTGCCGTAGTCCGTATCCTTGCCCTCGGCATAGTCGTTTGAGACCTTGAGCGTTATCCCCTTGCCCTTTTGAGCCAGTTTTACGCTCACGGTTCCGCCGTCGTCGCAGTATTTTATAGCGTTATCGACAAGCAACGTCGTAAGCTGACTGATCTGGTCGGCAACAGCGTTCATACTAACGCCCTCGGGGATATCCGCTTCGAGCTTTTTGCCGCTTTGAGAGGCAACGGACGAAAACGGCTCAACAGCGCCGGACACCGTCTGTGACACGTCGATCTCCTCGCGCTCCTGCTTATCGTCTGTCTCCTCGGCCTTGGCGACCTGAACCAGATTTTTTATCAAGTCTGTCATCCGGTCGACCTGATTCATCGTCGATTGGTTCCACTCATCCTCGCCGTGCATCATCATCTCAAGCTCGGTGTTGGCTCTGATGACCGCAAGCGGAGTTTTTAGCTCGTGGCTCGCGTTTGTGATAAACTGCTTTTGCTGCTCAACGGCTTGGATCTCCGGCTTTATCACCCTGCCTGAGATCAGTCTCAGGATAACAAACGCCAAAATCGAACCGACCAGCGTGATGGCTATCGAAATGCTGCCTATCCTGCGGATATTAGCAACCTGGTTGCTGATGTCCATACCCACAACGAGCTTTTGATCGCCGTTTTGGTAGATCTCGTACGGAAAGCCGTCGACCATTCCCCAATCCCTTCCGGAGCTGAGGGCTTTGCCGGCGATCTCCTTGGCGCGGCGGTCGTTGACCATAGCGATATGGTTGGCTACGACCTTCACCGGCTGATTGTTTGAATCGTATGTCACCGAAAAATACCGCACGGAATAAATAAACTCGGTAGAGCTGAATCCCGTGTTGAACATATCCTGAAATGTCCTGACAAAAAAGTTTCTGTTTTCGGGACGCATTTCCTCGGCGATCTGTTCGCTCATCTCATCCGATAATGTCAGCTCTCCGTTATGGCCGGCGATATAATCAAGGGTATGCGAGATCTGCCATATCGACGTAATGATATTTACGCTGTAAATCGTCAGGCACATCAAAACCATAACGCTGACAAACGAAATCAGCGCTGTCAAAACAAACTTTCTTCTCAGCTTTTTTATTGCTCTCTCATTCATCGGTATTCTCCCTATTTGAGCATAAATCCTGTTTGAGTGTCGCCCGCGATCTCGGTTTCGGAAGCCACGGCTCTGAGCTTGCGCTTAAGGTAAGAGATATAAAGCCACACGGTGTCAGGCTGAGCGTCGGGCTCGCCGCTCCATACGTTTTCCATAATATATCCGGTAGTAACGACCTGACCCTCGCTCTTGATCAAAAGGCGCATAAGCTCGTATTCCTTGACCGACAATCTCACGCTGTTTTCCGAGGTCAGCTCATAGGTCTGCGCCTTGAGCGACACGTCCTTGAAGCTCAGGTCGTTTTTTTCGTACTCGTTTTTTCTGCGGGTGAGCGCCCTGACTCTGGCGAGCAGCTCCTTCATAGCGAACGGCTTTGTAAGGTAATCGTCCGCGCCCGCGTCAAGCCCGGCTACTCTGTCGTCGACCTCAGCCTTGGCGGTAAGCATAAGCACCGGGGTCAGGATCTTTTTCTCTCTGACCTCTTTGAGCGCCTCGATACCGTCCTTTCCGGGCATCATAATATCGAATATCAGGCAGTCGTAGCTATCGCGCGAAATATATTCAAGGGCTTCCACTCCGTCAAACGCGGAATCGACAGAATAACCCTCGTGCTCCAAAACCGCGCTCAAAACTCTGTTTAGATCCTTTGTGTCCTCAGCAAGAAGTATCTTCATCAGTTATCACCCTCCAAAATCATATCGCGGATGGTCTGCATCGACAGATCGGTAGACGCGAGCTCGTCCGCGCAGCGTTTTAGCTCGCCGACTATGAGCTCCTGCCTGCCACCGACCTTCTTTTTGTATTTAAGGTGGTGCTCAAGCGCCGCCCAAGTGTCCATAGAGATCGTGCGCAGCTGTATCTCCGCGTGATATTTCCCGTCGACGCGCAAAATCATATGATAGCTGCGGTAGCCGTTCGGCTTCGCGCGTCTTATGTAGTCCTTCTCTTTAACGATCTCGTACCTGCCCGAACCGGCAATGTAGTCGCGGATAGTATAAACATCATCCACAAAGGCGCAAACGATACGCACGCCCACCGCGTCGAAAATTTTATTAAGCGCCG
>CADBXH010000190.1 GCA_902798605.1 uncultured Ruminococcus sp.
CCGTGAACCGGCAGGGGTGCTTTAGCAACCCCAAGCCTTTCTCCTGTTTTCCGCTCGATTGTGAGACCTGATTCTGATTTGTGCAAATGTAACAGACGAATTTCGGCAGTTCATTCTTCTGATGTGTTCTGCGTCATCGCAAAAATATCCGCGACGAAATACATATTACTGGTATGGCTGCCGTTCTCACGGAGGCGGTGCTTTTTAATGATCAGGCTCCGCTCCTCTAACGCCTTCAGCGCCGCGTCAACGGTTTTCTCTTTTACACAGCACTCCTTTGCGATCAGGCTCCGCGACGGAAAGCAGCTGTCGTTCTCATTGTCCTTGTGACGGATAAGACAGGCGAGGACGGCTAAGTCCCGGGGCTTAAGTCCGAGTGAAAAGATTTCATTCGGCAGCATAAAATAATCTTTGCGTTTGATAACAGGTTCCTCCTTGTACAGCAGAAAAAGAAGAATGATTGTGCGTTATGCGCGGATCGGATTAAAAATTTTAATACCCGGTTTGTTATTCTTTCTCTGCCGTTGATATTTTAGGATGTGTATAGTTCCTTGGGTATAGTTATTTGGTAAGAAGATATTACACTAAGGTAAAGAATTTTTCGAACCCACCACCTTTCATTTTGATATTTCTTTAACGGGCGGTGCAAAATATTCCTTACCTCAGAAATGCCGACATTCGCCCAAATTCGCGCGTGTTTCGCTGTCGGGTACTTTTCCCGACCTTTTCCCGAAAAGCCCACACGTCGGCACACAGGGCGCGACGTCGGCGCCGTTTGGTTCGGGACGGTTGGGACGATAAAGACGATATTTCGGGCACCCCTATATATCGTACACACCGTACTTATCGTCCCTCTTTACGAATCGTTGACGGGTGGTTCGTACTGAATATGGATGTTGCGGATGTTGTTGCTTTTTTTGGACTCATACGTCACGCCGAGTTCCTCTAAATCCAACCGCCAGTGATTCATCTTCCGCTTGAGCGCGTTGGCTTTGATGTCCGTGCCTGCGTAGCGATTAAATTTCTCAAGAAAATCAGCGTTACTGCCGGAGAAGAAGGATATCTCCTTCATCATCTCAACCAACTTTTGCAGCTCCTTCGGTAACACCATTTCAGGATTTTCGACGCTGTCGGATATGTACTCCCACGTGCAGGTTTCCTTGTCAAAGTGCAGCTCGATTTCCCTGTCCTCAATGTCGCGCCCGGTACAGTGCAGAGTGGCGTTGCCGGAGCTACGTTTGCTTTTCAGCAAAACAAATTCGGTGTCGGCGCAGCCTGCCAAACCGTTGGTGCCTGAAATCATATCAAACGGGTCGTCTGCTTTTTCCTTGCGGACATGATGAACAAGGAGAATCGTGATTTTCAGCTCATGCGCCAGCTTTTTCAAAACCTCCATCTGACTGTAGTCAACCGAATAGCTGACTTCGTTATTCGCGCGGACTTTGAGAAAAATATCGATTGCGATGAGGACGGTTTCCGGGTGCTCCGAAACGAAGGTGCGTATCTGCTCCTCCAGACCGTCGCCGATCGTCATGCAGCTCGTCGCAAAATGAACATTGGACGGTGCATCCTCCGTGACAGTCAGCAATCTTTCCTGCAGGCGCGATTCGGTATCCTCCAAACTGAGGTAAAGTGTTGTTCCTTTCACTGTCGGGAAATCCCAGATTTTTTCGCCCTTCGCAATTTTCACGCACCAATCAAGTGTCAGCCATGACTTTCCAACCTTCGGCGAACCGCTGAGCAGCGCCAATCCCTGAGGCAGGAGCTTCCTGATGACGTATTGTGTCGGCGGCAAATCCTTGTCCGCCAGCGTAGCGCCGTCACATGTGCAAAACCGCTTTTGATATGAGTCGATATCCAGATTCCAGTTTTCTTCCATGCTTGTTATTCCTTTCTGTTTTGATATTTATTTCACGCCCATGTGGGCGGGATATACGGTTTTGAAACAGTCCTTTCACTATTCAGTACATTTTTTGACTGTTTCGGGGTGGGGAAAAATAAAAAAGATTTCTTTCTCCGTTGTGTACAAACGAGAGCTTTGACATTTGTGAAATATCACGGTGATTGGTGATTTGCCCTCTACTTTTGTATTGCTGAAAAAAACAGTGCTTTGTTCAGGCTTTTTTCTTTTTCTAATAACTTTGGAGAGATGCACAAAAAGCAGAAGAACAATTCAGTTGAATACAACAAGGGTACGTCTTCTCTTTCATCATCTCGATTAATACCTGCAATTCATTCGGCAAGGTTATTTATACAATAACTTTCCTTTGTTCTCCCCTTTGCTTAATAGCCATTTTTACGGCACTAAAATATAACCATTTTACTAAAATTTCTAAAGATTCGTTAATAATGCTCCGAGTTCGGCATAATTCTATTTATTATTGTAGATAGAATGACATATTATTCTTGATTATCTCTTGCATTATCAATTGTATTCTGATAAAATACAATAAACATCATATTACGATAGGATTAAATAATGATTGTTTTCTCTTTTGAAAAAGATATTGCGCGCTTTCACAGCGCGTGGAGTGAATGGAAGTACTCTGTGTATCATAAAGATACTCCTCGGCATTACAATTTGGCTGTGCAAGGATTTTACGGCTGCGGAAAAACAGAATTTCTGCGACAGTTTTGCGAACTGAACAAGGACGCTGTATATTTGAATTTCAAAGACTTGGACAGCAGCACCGCGTTAGCTGTATTCTGCAAACGGATTCTTAACGGTGAAAGAGCTCCGGACTGGATTGAGGCGGTTGAGAAATATAAAAATCTGACAGGCGCACGTTTTCAGGTTTTATTCATTGACGACGATAACGGCTCGGCAGCATATAAAGATTTTGAATCAGCGATACAATCTGTAAAGCTTCACGATCACACGCT
>CADBXH010000191.1 GCA_902798605.1 uncultured Ruminococcus sp.
GTATTTTTCCTACAATGAATTCCAAAACCTTGTCTCCGTAAAACTCCAAGACCTCATTGTTTTCTCCGCCGTGTTCCTGTGAATAGGAACGCCGTGTAAACGCTTGTTTTATCAAGTCTCTGTTTTTAAAGGAATAGCCAATTTGATTTTCGACTGCTTCATAATTAAATTCACACATAAAAAAACACCTCTCTGTAAATTCTACAAAAAGGCGTAAATGCTGACAAGGTGCACTGCTCCCCGGGAAAGCAAAGCTTTGTCAGACAAGGTAGATTAAATTCAAATCTTTGTCAACCTGTGTTTACTAAGGTTCACTTGCATAAACGGTAATAAACAACTGAAAACAATGCGTCAAATTTAAAATACTACGCCCATTTGCTGATTTCAGTATAGCAAATCAAATGGGCGCTGTCAATAATTATTTATCTCGTTTTTTGAGTTTTATTATTTGTTGAATAACAAATTGCATTTCCGGGTTTTCCTGTTTCTGATTCTACAATTTTCACCTTGCCGTTATTGATACACAAAAGCGATGGTACTCGAATTGCTCCGGAGATCGTAAATAGCTTTTATGGTTCCCCACGGAAAGGTGTTCACATCCGACAAGCCGTATTCAGCTAAAATTTGTCTGTGCAGTAAGGCTCTTTTTTCTTCCTCCTCAAACGGAACATCCATATCGACACACGCCAAAGAAATCATATATAGCTTACCGTCACGGAAAAACAAATTCACAATATACTTATGATCGTCTATCTCCTTGGCGCCGTTCAAGGGAATGATTCTGATCCCGTCCTGATTCGTATAAAAAGGTGTTTTCTTAAAATCCTCAAATGTATAACCCGGGTAGAACTCTACACCGTCAATCATAATTTTCCCTGTTTCAGGATACATAGTTTCACTGACTTTCCTGTTTAGTTGAGAAACTTTTTCGTTTCAATTTGTGAGATGATTTTACCATATGATCAGTATGATGACAAGAACGGGAATTGACATTTCATCTCTCAAAAATCAATTCATCTCTCAAATCCTTTTCCGAAAATGAGAGATGAAACTTTACAGATCAAATTCATCGGTTATGCCTTGCAGGTTTTTCAGCTCGCGCTTTACGTAATATTTTTCTGTCACCGTTGACGTTGTATGCCCGAGCAGGTCGGCGACCTGTTTGACCGATAATGTCCGCAGGTTGCCGTTCTCGTCTTTTACCCCGTTGATCAATCTTGTCGCGAATGTGTGCCGAAGCGAATGGAGCCCTTTGTGCGGAACACCCGCGTCATTAAGCAGAGCGTACCACCTTGATTGCAACGCGCTCGGACGCGTATATCCTCCGTCCTCGTCCGCGATCAACGGACTGTCTTCTCCGAAGTATCTTTCCATGCGTAAGGCCTTGATCATTTCTATCGCGGTTTTGTTTAAGGGTACCGTTCGTTTGGAAGCGGAAGTTTTTAGATTACCGATAATCATTTCTTTTCCGTTGACAGCTAAATTTCTGTCGCGTTTTGATACCTCTTTTACAGCCCGGTTGATGTGCATTACGCGATTAGCCAAATCAATATCGCTGTTGAGCAATCCGAGCACCTCGCATTTTCGCAGTCCCGTATTCAGCATAAGGATATACACTGACGCTTGATTATGATAAGGCACTTTGCGTTTGATCCTTTCGATCTCTTCCTCTGTCAGGACAGTGATGCTGTCGCTCAGAGGAACATCGTCTTTGCCCTGCGCCGCTAAGAAGTTCGATTTTTTTATCATCCGAACTCTCGCCATCGGGTTGTTCGGGATCCACTCCTCCCGGTACAGATACCGGAAGAATTGATTGAGGATAATATAGACGCGCTTCACGCTTGAGTGGGCATATCCTTCATACATCATCTTTGCCAACAAGCCGTTCAAATCGTCTGCGGTGATTTCGGCTATGATCTTGTCTCCGAGGACGGGATAGATATACAGCCTCGCGGCATTTTCGCGGGAATCATAGGTCGACCTTTCTACCGACGGGAAGCAAAATATCTCCAGCCATTTTTGCATCACTTTTTCAAGCGCTTGATGTGTAAAATCAGCTTCGGCGATCTCTTTTTTAAATACGATAATATAGTCCGATATCTTTTTGAGGATCGCCTTTTTTGTAACGCCCGAGAATCCCTTTCGGCACACCTTGCCGGTTTCATCAAGATACCGGACCGCTCCTCCCCAATATCCGTCGTTGCGCTTGTAGACCGTCCCTTTGTTCAGCAGCTTTTTCAGCGCCATAATAACACCTTCTGTCAAGCTGAACAGTATACTCCTAACCTTAGAAAATATCCAGACTTTTTCAGAAGTTTTTCGCGAAACAAAATCCTTATCTTTGATTACAGCGTCGCAAATATTGACACGGTAACAGCTGCAACTTTGTTATATGGCAACTCGGAATTCAATATAATTTTTTTGCTTGACAAACCCGTTGCTTGTTGTAGAATAGAATCATAACAAATAAGTGTTTTTTGCATAGAAATGAAGTATACAAAATGAAACGAATACCGAAAACCATCAGCCT
>CADBXH010000192.1 GCA_902798605.1 uncultured Ruminococcus sp.
AATCCTCAGATACACGTCAGGACAACAGGCCCCGAGATTTGGGAGGACACCGACGGCAAGGTCGATATCTTCGTAGCGGGCGTTGGCACAGGCGGAACGCTCTCGGGCGTAGGCAAGTACCTCAAGAGCCAAAATCCCGATGTCAAGGTCGTAGCGGTAGAACCTGCGGGTTCTCCGGTGCTCTCAAAGGGAACTCCCGGACCGCATAAGATCCAGGGTATCGGCGCAGGCTTCGTACCTGACACCCTCGACACCGATATTTATGACGAGATCATTACCGTAGAGAACGAGGACGCCTTTGAAACAGGCAGGACACTCGCCAAAAAGGAAGGCGTGCTTGTCGGAATTTCCTCGGGAGCGGCGGTGTTCGCGGCGTCACAGCTTGCAAAACGCCCCGAAAACAAGGGCAAGATCATCGTAGCCCTGCTGCCCGACACAGGCGAGCGTTACCTCTCCACACCCATGTTTGCTGACTGATACGTGATAATAAGAATAATTGTATAGTAACAAAAGCGGTTCATTCCAAATGGTCTGAGCCGCATTGTTTTTTGTCGAAGAATATCAAACTCTAAGCCGTAAACTCTTAACTCAAAATTAAGCACTTGATTTATTCGGCAAATAGTAGTAAAATAGTGTGGTATGAATTTTTATGGAGTTAAAAAGGAAGTGTACAAATGTTAACACTTGATAAGATCTATCACGCGTCCTATGTGCTTAAGGACGTCATCAGGCACACCCACATAGTAAAGGCAGAGGGTATCTCCGATGACTGCGAGGTTTACCTCAAACCCGAGAACCTGCAGATCACAGGTTCGTTCAAGGTAAGAGGTTCGGGCTACAAGATATCCCAGCTCACCTGCGAGGAAAAGCAGAGGGGAGTTATCGCCTGTTCGGCGGGCAACCACGCTCAGGGCGTCGCGCTTGCCGCTACAAAGTACGGAATAAAATCGCTGATTTGTCTGCCCGACGGCGCGCCGATCTCTAAGGTAGAGGCGACTAAGGGCTACGGTGCGAAGGTCTGTATGGTAAAGGGCGTGTATGACGACGCCTACAACGAGGCTTTAAGGCTCAGGGATGAGAAGAACTATACATTTATCCATCCCTTTGACGACGAGAACGTTATCGCCGGTCAGGGCACTATCGGGCTCGAGATCCTCAACGAGATGCCCTATGTTGACGCGGTAGTCGCGGCTATCGGCGGCGGCGGACTGCTCTCGGGCGTAGCGTGCGCGATAAAGAGCCTCAACCCCGACATCAAGGTATACGGCGTTCAGGCTGAGGGCGCACCCTCTATGTACGAGTCGATCAAGCAGGGCAAGCCCGTATCGCTCGACAAGGTGTCGACCATTGCCGACGGTATCCAGGTAAAGGAGCCCGGCGAGCATACCTTTGAATACGTAAAAAAATATGTTGACGATATCGTGACCGTCAGCGATGACGAGATCGCCTCGGCAATTTTAAAACTGATTGAGACCCAGAAGATGATCGCCGAGGGCGCGGGCGCTGCTCCTCTCGCGGCGGTTATGTACAACAAGCTCCCGCTCAAGGGCAAGAGGGTCGTCTGCATCGTTTCGGGCGGTAATATAGACGTTACCATCCTTAACCGCGTCATCAAGCGCGGACTTCTTATGAGCGGCAGACAGCAGACGCTCTGTATCGAGCTCCAGGATAAGCCCGGTCAGCTCCTTGCCGTATCAAAGATAATCGCCGACCGCGGCGGAAACGTTATCTCCGTTCATCACGAGAGAGCGGGCGAGGGCTCGGACGTTAACGGCTGCTATCTCAGGATAATCATCGAGACCAGAAACTTTGACCACGTTAAGGATATCCAAGACGCTTTAACCGGCGCAGGATTTAAATTGATTTAATTATTATTCTTTGGAGGAATTAAAATGGAAAAGGTATATACTAAAAACGCTCCCGACGCTATCGGACCGTATTCGCAGGCTGTTAAGGTTAACGGACTTGTTTTTACCTCGGGACAGATCGCTATCAACCCCGAAATCGGCGATGTTGAGGCAACGACTATCGAGGCTCAGACCGAGCAGGTCTGCACAAACCTCAAAAACGTATTGGAGGCTGCGGGCAGCTCGCTTGACAAGGCCGTAAAGACCGTGTGCTTCCTCGCGGATATGAACGATTTTGCAGCGTTCAACGCCGTTTACGGCAAGTATTTCACCTCAAAGCCCGCACGCTCCTGCGTAGCGGTAAAGACGCTTCCCAAGAATGTATTGGTTGAGGTAGAGGTCATCGCGGAACAATAAGTAATAAGTAATAAGGAATAAGTATAGCTGTCATCCTGAGGCTCTGCCGAAGGATCTCACGGTTCTAACACTAACGTTGGTTTTAGAGGTATGAGATTCTTCGCTAAAGCTCAGAATGACAGTTTTTTTTATTTTACACATATAACATCCCTCCGCATAAGATATACTACAAAGTAATTACGGTAAGGTGTTTTTATGAAAGAAAGCGTTAAAACAGTCGGCATCATCGGCGGCGACAAGCGGCAGCTTTA
>CADBXH010000193.1 GCA_902798605.1 uncultured Ruminococcus sp.
GGTTTTACTCAACGAATCGACTTGCTCTAGCAGCATTTGATTTTGCTTCATCAACGATTCGATAAATTCTTGTGTAACCGGCATTTGCTCCACCGCCTTCGTTACCGATATTATACCAGAATTAACGAAGTTTGGCTATACCGCGCCCTGTTGACGGTTGTACATTTTGACGAACCTGATTTTTAAGAGGCGTTTTTAGTGCCTCTGGAGAGCATAGCATACGACCAATTTGTATTTCTATCATCTGCATGCCTGCTATTCGATATTTCAAAATTTCTTTTGTGCAGGTATACAAATTTTTATCGTTCTGAATAGTTACGAAGCGTTTTTATTTTGCGCCGTGAGCTGCCAGAACGGGTACTTGATGATGACAGGCGTATTGCCGCCGACTCCCAATTCAAGATACACAATGCTTTTGTCCTTGTTCTCGGCGATGAAAGAGCTATACCGCTCAGCCGCCTTGTGCCAGCCCTCGTCCTCGACAAATTTATCGTCAGATCTGAGGTTCATTGTCATTGGCTTGCCGCAGACGGGACAGCGCGGTATCAGCTCGGTCGGGACTTTTATATCCTCCTGCTGTTCGATCATCGAAACGACGGTATCGTAGTTATCATAGGTCTTATTGTGGCAAGGCACGGAGCATTGGAACAAGCCGTAATCACCCTGTGTGTAGAACAGCCGCTCCTTGTCAAAGCCTGCCAACTGAAACTGATGGTCAACATTCGTTGTGAGGACAAAGTAATTCTTATCCTTAACGAGATTTATCAAATCGTCATACACGGGGTTAGGAGCTTTTATATAGCGGTTGAAATAGATATGTCTGCTCCACCACGCCCAGAAGGTTTCTTTATCCGGGAACGGATAGAATCCGCCCGAATACATATCGGTAATGCCGTACTTTTCGGCAAAGTCAGAAAAATGCTTGAAAAAGCGTTCGCCCGAATGGTAAAGAGTATTATTCCGAAAACAAAGGAACATTGGGCGGGCATAAGAAATTGAAAATATACGGCAGATTGGATTGCCCTTCCGCTTTACGACACATAGCAAAAGGAAATTATTTGAAGTACAGAGTTTTCTTTGCAGATGAAGCCGCTGCAATTGCAGCTGGATATAGACCGTGTGCTATTTGCATGAGAGAAAAATATCTACAATGGAAACAGACACAAATATAAAACAAAAAGCAAACCACGCAGTTCCAAATCCTGCGTGGTCATTTTTATGCCAAAAATGTACTTTTCGGCGGAATATGAAAATTGTAGTTATATCCCCTGTTAGCCATGCTAAACAGCTTGAATCCCAACAGCTGAGGATTTGTGTAGAGGTATCTTGCCATCGTGTAGAAATCAATACCTTCCTGCATTGCCAGCTCATCAACCTCATCATCGTCAAGCAACAGGTCAGCGGCAAAGAGGTTTGCCTGGTACTCCGTCTTATCCGCTATGTTGTAAATATTCATGTCCTCATGCGCGGCGGCCTTTAATTTGTCTGAATGAAGAATAATATGACCCAGCTCATGCGCCGCGACGATTTTGCGCTCTGCAGGGCGCAGATTCTCATTGATCGCGATAAACTTGATGCCGTGAATGATGACACAATACCCCTTCAAATGCTCCAGATTGCTGGACTCGCAGTGGATATCAAGCGCATCCATCAGTTCGAACGGATCGGAAGTGTTATACTTCTCAATGAGTTCCTCAACACATGCGTAAATATAGTTCTTTTTCATTTTGTTCTTTACCTCTTGATTGCAAATAATTGTTCAAAAAATGGATTTCGAGATTCAAAAAATGACGAAAAAAGCTACTCGCCTATCATCATTATACAAAAACAGATGTGTCATAAAAAGGACAATGCTCTGATATTACCCTGTTTTTATGTCTTTTGAATGCTTTTTTTCATTTACAATCCGGCGAGGTTTATTGCTCGTCTTCGCGGTCTTTTATAATTTGCCTTGCTTTCATATAGAGCGTCTGAAGCTCGTAAATAAAGGCAAGCTGCTCTTCGTCAGATAATTTTCCGCCTGCAAATAAAGCAGAAGCGTGAGCGAGGATTTCCTTCTTATCCTCTTCCGTGAGTTCTGTTTCCTCTTTTTCGCCGTAAATCAGATAGTCGACCGATATATCCAAAACATCGGCAAGCCGTTGAGAAACGTCTATGCGGTTAGGCGTAACATGCCCCAACTCATAATTCTGAATAGTTCTTCCGGTGATTCCGCAGAGTTTTCCCAGTTCTTCCCGGGAAAGCTCTTTCTCTTTGCGCGCTCTCATCAATCGTTCGCCGTAACTGCTCATAATTTCACCTCAAATAAAGCGGAAAATATTTTCTCAAAATCCCTATTGACAAAGAAATGTGTTTCTGTTACAATACTGTCAAAAGGAAATAATCTTCCTGTTACAAGCTAATAATAGCACATATGTTTTAATATGTCAAGAAAAATATTTCTTTCATAGGTGGGCTATGAGAAACATACTGCACAGCGATATGAATAACTTTTACGCTTCAGTTGAATGTAT
>CADBXH010000194.1 GCA_902798605.1 uncultured Ruminococcus sp.
GAAATACAGACGCCCTGTTTTTTGAACATTTTTTCTTCGGGACGGTGAACCATCCAGCGCCAGCCGTAGTGATCCAAAAACGCTTTCATTGCGCCTGTTGCGTGATACACATATACGGGGCTTGCGAGAATAATTACATCAGCGTTGTCGATCGCTTCGGTGATCGGAGCGAGCTTTTCGTAATGAGGGCATTTCTTCTCATCCTTTACAAAGCACTGTGTACATCCGCAACAGAATTCTCCGAAATCGCGCGGCAGAAAGAACTCGGTTATCTCCCCGCCGATTTTGTCCGCTAATATGCGCGCAATATGATATGTTGAGCCCTTGTGGCTCTGACCGTGAATAATGACAGTTTTCATTTTACAGATTCTCCAAATACTCTTCTCTTGTCAGCCGTGTGATATGCTCCGTTCGGATATCGTCCGTCAGCTGCCAGTGGATATCTTTGTTAGTGTGGTGATAGGTAAAGCCGCATTTTTCTTGCACGCGCTTGGACTTTTCGTTGCCGTCGAAATAACCGCACCAAAGTGTTCCAAGGCTTAGATCCTCAAAGGCGTGACGGATGATCTCTCTTGTCGCTTCGGGAATCAAGCCCTGTCCCCAGAACGGCACGCCGATCCAGTAGCCGATCGTTCCCTCGGTATCCGGCAAATCCAAACTGCTCTGTTTGCCAATCATCAGCCCGACACTGCCGATCGCCCTGTTGTCATCTTTCAGACAAACGGCGTAGGTCTCGGGAGCGGACAGAACGCTTTTGATGATCTCGCGGCTGTTCTCCACGCTCGTATGTACCGGCCATCCGGCAATCGGACCGACGCGGTTATCCTTTGCGTCTTCATATAAGCTCTCGGCGTCCGACTCGTTCCACGGACGCAAAATCAATCTTTCCGTAAATAACTCCATAATAGCTCCTTTTTTTACAATCTTGAAAAAGCTTCGGCTCCCTTAGTGATCAGCCTGCGATATAACAGTGCGGACGCGGTTGTATAGATGACTGCCCAGAAAATCAGATACGGCACAAGACCGATGATCTGTCCAATCAGCAAATACGGTAAGGCGAACAAGGCGACAAAGCCCCAGCCGCCGAACAACGAGATCGCCACCGCTCCACTCTGCTTGATCGGGATAATGTCAGTCGTCCATACCATGACCGGATGCATCACTCCGATATAACATCCGAACACCGCTGAAAACACCGTGAAGATCAGCGGCAAAACGCAGATCATGAGCTTTTCCGCGACGGAAGCCTGCAGAACGACCGCGGCGCATATGACCGCAAACAGCATGGGGATCAGCGTTAAAATCAGCTGCATAGCGGTTTTCGCTTTCAGCACGGTTTTGGCTTCAACCGGCATCGACTGCGGGATCCATATGTTTTTTCCCTCGAGAGAAACCGAAGGCGTCGCCATATCGTTCATGACGGAAAGCAGCATCAGCGCAACGCAGAGCAGCAGTGCGGCAAGGTTCGTTCTGTCGCCTAAAGCCGTTGTGAGCATCGTGAGGATATCCGCGCCCTTGATCAGCAGAAAAACGCCGAGGACGGGCAGGAGCAGTACGCCCAGCCCGCAGTTGAGCATATAGTTCGGACTTGTGGTGAAGCGCGCAAATTCCTTTGTCAGCAGAGCGCCGAACACCGATTTTTCTTTCACGGTTTTCTCGTGATACTTTACCTTGCCGACGCTCGCCGTCGAGGTCGCGAGCTTGAGGAATCCGCGCGACAAAATGAATATCGTAAGCGCAAGCAGGAGAGTTGTCGCCGAGGCGAATATCGCCGTTGCGATCAAATCTCCCTCTCCGATCCTGCCGAACAAATACAAGCCGTAGGCAGAGTCCTTGACATTTGTTCCGTAAACCGAGGCGTTGGCGACAAGCTCCCTGATCCATATCTGCGCCTTGAAATAGATAAAATAGTAGCCGCCGATACATGAGAGCGCGATCAGCACGACGATAAAGCTCTTGTTTTTCAGCTTCAAGCTGATTTTGGCGACGATCCAGCCGAGCAGGCAGGAGAGTATCAGCACGATGATCGTTATGATAAGGAACAGGACGATTCCGCATATCACATTCTGTATCGCAGCGCCGACGATCACCCAGTAGACGATCAGCGTCGGCAGCATCACAACGCCCGAGTACATCGCGCCAAGCAGGTACACGTTCAGCAGTCTTGAAACAATGATAGTCCTGACCGGTATCGGCATGGATAGCAGCAGATCGTTATCCTTCGGCAGATACAGCCCCGAATAGGTGTTGAATACGCTGCCGAACGCGCCGAGAACAACGGCGATACTGCTCATCAGCACAAAGTACAGCCACCCCATACCTGCGGAGGTCAACCCGAAGCATACGCCTAAGGCAACGGCGGTAAAGCTGCCGCCGAGGACTCCGACCATCAAAAACGCGAAGAGACTAAACAGAACGATTTGGTTAGCCTTTGACCGCGCCTTGTTCGTTTTGCGATTGTAAAAATAGCCTCGGAAAACCTCTGTCATCTGCTTTTTCAACAACACTTTC
>CADBXH010000195.1 GCA_902798605.1 uncultured Ruminococcus sp.
ACCTCTTTGTATTTGTCAAAAAGATCGTTGATCCCGTCCTCAGAAAGCACACCGCGTTTTAGGTTTTTCGGTAGCAGTCCGGCTTCGTCGCTCTCGAAATCCTTTCGCCACTTTATGCTTTCGTAATACGCTTCCAATTCTCCAATCAGGTATTTCAGCCTGTCCGGGTTCTCGCCAGTGTGTAACAGCTGTTGAGCCTCATTTAAGTAGCTTTCGTATTTCTTGATCCGCTTGATTTGAGGCGTTTGCCAAATATAAAAGCCGGATTCGGATACCGCCTGCCGCAGCAGCGAAAGGATCTCCTCTGTCGGGTGATAGACAGTTATGTATAAATCCTCCGCTTGCAGAGAAATCAGCGTTTCCTCTTCGGTCAGCAGCAAATCCACACACCCTTGTTCCGTATGATGGATGACTGCATCTTTAACAGCGACGTCGTCGGGTGAGATTGTCCATTCATCCTCCGGCATACACAGCATAGCCGTTTTGAATCGGCTGTTTATCATTGTCAGTATATCTGCGTATCGCCGGTGTAGTTGTGCAACCTTGCCGCTTTCAAAATACTCATCTGTCAGAGCGCGGTATTCTGCTTGTTTTTCAATGGGAATTTGAGAGGGGAGGATGTCAATGATCCAATAGTCGTCCTCCAATAATCGTTCAACAGTGATATCAAGCGTCGCCATTTGAATAAACCGCTCCTTGACCACCTGCGGGTCTTGATATTCGCACGTAATCCTCGTTCAAATCCTCGGGCATCAGCAGGTGAAACTCCATCGAGAGTATATCATCGTCAATCTCAAAAATCCGCTTCTTCTCGGCGTCTGTTAATTCCCTGCCGATGAACCGCTTCCAGATTACTTCCTGCAGCTTTTCCTCCGCCTGCAAATATTGTGGGATATGCTTCTTGACCGGGCGCGTCACATCGCACAGATACGCCTCGCTCGCGTCGTGCAGCAGACAGCCGAGGATCACTTCCGGGGAATACCCGCGCTCGATCGCCTCCTCGGCACATGCAATACAATGCTGGGCGACGGAGTAAAAGTGCCGGAAATGCCCGTTCGCGCGGCAGATGAGCGATAACGCGTGCGCGATGTCTTCGATATCTATATCTTTCGGATTCGGGTTTAGCGGATAAAAATGTATGCCGGTGACAGTGGTGATGTAGCTCATAAATTCGCTCCTAAGTGTTCTGATTCTATTCTACAACAAGTGATGCTATCATAAAAGTAGACACAGACGACTGAAAAAATGACCGAACCAAACGGTTCAGAACGTTGCCTTTTCTCCTTGATTGGCTCATAGCAGCTGCTGCGGGCTTAGTCAAGGATGCGAAGCACCGCGCAGCGGCTTGTCCTTGACTAAGCCCGCGGCAGATGCTAAGCTAAAAGAGAGAGAAAAGGCAATGCAGTTACAGTCGCCGGAAAGGAGTCTGCTAAAATGGGTAAGCATTTGAATCCTCTGGAAAAAGAATTCTTGATTCGATTGTACAGGGGCAACCCCAGTATCAAACTCAGCGAGTTTTGCGAGCGCAACAATATTTCAGACGGAGCGTTTAAGAAATGGCTGAAACAATATGAAGAAGGCGGTTTAGAAGGTCTCGCCAGAGCCGACAAAACCTTCTCGGATATTCTTCCTGAAGGCTTGGATCGAACTGAGGAATCTTACAAGCGTGAAATCATGAAACTACGTATAGAGAACGAAAGGCTTAAAAAAAACTATACAGTACAGACGAACGAAGCTGGGGAACCGGAATTTGTTCGTTTAAAGCCGAAGAATTCGAAATCGTAGAGTTGTTATCCCGGGATTATGATGTTAAATCCCTGTGTGAACTGATGGGTGTCAGCCGTTCAGGATATTACAAATGGAAGAATAGGGAACCGTCCGCGCGGGATATTAATCGTGAAGGAATGATTGCTCTTGTGGATGAAATACATGCCACGCATAAATCTCATGGCTATCGATGGACGGCAGCATTTATTCGTATCAATCATCATTATGAGATCAGTGACAACTACGCGTACAAATGCTTTCGATATCTTGGCATAAAGGCTGAAACAAAGCATAAAGCAAAGAGCCGCCCTCGAAAAAACAGGGACAAATATCCAAACCTTATCTTTTCTACTTGGGAAACAGTCGACCGCCCGCGTCAGGTGATTGTGTCGGATATGACGAGTCTGAAATTCTGGATATATTACTTTGAAATAACCTTCTACTTTGATGTGTTCACCAAAGAGATCCTGAGTTGGAGACTGGCAGAACGGCGCGGTTCCAGAGAGCAGTACATCGGCGGTTTAGCGGATATTGTAGAAATGTTAAAGGGACACACAGAACCTACGATAATTCATACAGATCAGGGAAGCGTCTATGCTTCGATTGCTTACAATGAGTTGATCAAAGATACAAATATCGTCCGTTCAATGTCACGAGCAGGTAAGCCCACAGACAACCCAGTCAACGAATCACTTAATGGCTGGATCAAGGAAGAATTGTTCATGGACTTTCGCATAGACGACTGTCGCAAGCGCGAGGACGTAAGAAACACACTGGAGAACTATGTTCGATTCTACAACGAAAAACGTCCGTGTTATGCCATCGGATATGATACCCCGGTTAATTACCGTAAGCGATTTTACAAGGGCGAACTTGAGCCAAAAAATACCTTTGCCGATCGTGTGCTGTCAGAGGAGCCTAAATTCGTTCGAAAGCGGCGTAGTAAAGCCATTTCTGAATCCGTGTCTACTCTTGAAAAAGAAAATTGCTGAAAATTATCTCGTATGTCTACTTTTGAAAAAACTAATTAGTCAAAAATGTGGCTCGCGTCCACTTTTGAAAAAATTTACCTCAAAAAAATATTTTTTGTGTCTACTTTTCTTGACTGGTACAAATGAATCAACTCTAAATGCGTATTACATAGAATTGTTCGAAATATAGAATACGTATTATTAGGAAATTTGGCAACAAACATATTGCGTATTATAAAAAAGTGTTATGAAACGTCTTTTTTAGAATCAATTGTATTTGATTTTATTTTGATTAAGTGATTCGCTAATATTTATTTCTTTGTAGTTAAATGTGAACTTTTCGGGCGAGTCAGTTATGATATCATATGCCTTGATTCCCTTTTCTTTAGAGATTTTTATGATTTCCATTT
>CADBXH010000196.1 GCA_902798605.1 uncultured Ruminococcus sp.
TGGAAAAGATGAAATTAATTTATATATTGATAGCAATTCAAATAAAAAAAATTTATTATTAAATATAATTCCAGAATATACAGAAGAAATAAAAGAAACTTCATTCATTTTTAGCTATAAAAATACAAAGAATGAGGAAGCTGGAGTAATATATTTAATGCCTACAAATTTATTTTTAGTATCAGGAAATTCAAAAAATCTTAATTATACTGTCGATTACAGCACGGTTAAAAACAGGTATGTAATTTGCGATAAAAACAGGATCAGCAGGATATTGCTCAATATGGTGTCAAACGCCTTCAAGTTTACGCCGCCCGGAGGAAAAATAGAAATCGTTCTTAAGCAAAACGGCGCAGAAAACGGCAAGGGAAACTATGAGTTCAGCGTTGAAGATACCGGTATCGGTATGAGTCCCGAGTTTTTAGAGCAGATATTTGTCGCGTTTGAGCGCGAGCGTACACAGACCGTCAGCAAGGTTCAGGGTACGGGCTTGGGAATGACCATAGCCAAGACTCTGGTCGATATGATGGGCGGTACTATTTCGGTAGAAAGCGAACAAAACAAGGGCACAAAGGTCACCGTCAACGTACAGTTTCCTATTACAAGTGAGTCAAACGTAAAGAAGCCTAAGTCAAAAGAGGAAAACTTGTCGGAGTTCAGCGGCAAAAGGATACTCCTTGTTGAGGATAACCCGATCAACCGCGAAATCGCGAGCGAGATATTGACCCGCGGAGGCTTTGTGGTCGACTGTGCCGACAACGGCAAGGCGGCAGTTGAAATAATAGATGTGTCCGAGCCGGACAAGTACAGCGCGATCCTGATGGATATCCAGATGCCTGTGATGAACGGACACGAAGCGGCAAAGGCTATACGCTCGATGGACGGCGAAAAATCGCAGATCCCGATCATCGCGCTGACCGCAAATACATTTGAAACCGATAAGGCGGAAGCGATAGACGCGGGAATGAACGCCCACATCGCAAAGCCGATTGAACCAGCGGAGTTATTCGCGACGATAGCTGAAGTAATTAAATCACCCAAGGAGTAATTTATGAATAGTTTTTTTAAATCACGCAGAAAAAAACGCAGGGTATTGATGGTCGATGACGAGCAGATAAACCGCGAGCTGCTCGAAGCGATCCTTTCGTTCAACTATGATGTGGACAGCGCGGAAAACGGAGCTGAGGCAATGGAAATGCTCCGCGCCGCCGAAGAGCCGTATTCACTTTTGCTGCTCGATCTGCTGATGCCCAAGAAGAGCGGCTTCCAGGTCATTGAGGAGTGTAAGGCGGACGAAGAGCTATCAAAGATACCTATAATAGTTTTGACCACGGAAAAAAGCGCCGAGGTGCGCAGCATAAGGCTCGGTGCTGATGATTTTATCACCAAGCCGTACCGTATGCCCGAAGTCATTTTGGCGCGCTGCGAACGTATCATAGAACTCAGCGAGGAACGCGCCCTTATCAGGGAGATCGAAAAGGACAAGCGTACCGAGCTTTATAAAAAGGATTTCTTCTTTGCATATCTGCGCAGGATGGAAACCGAATCACGGCGCAGTATGGACGCTGTGGTTTTGCGCATCGCGGGTTATGAAAAAATCAAAGAAACACAGGGGCAGGAAAAAGCAGATGTCCTACTTAAAAAGACGGCGGAAAACTTCAAAGCGGAAGTGCCTTCTACAAAGGGTATGGGATGCTATCGCGGCAAGGGAGTCATTTGCGCTTGCTGCAAGCACCGCGAGGATTACGAGGAATTGTGCAAAAAGATACAGAGCTCGCTGCCCGGGGAGTTCGCGGATATCCGCATTGAAGCCGGTATCTACGAAAAGGTCGACAAATCCCTGCCTCCCGAGGTTTGGTTTGAACGCGCCGCTTCCGCCTGCGATTTGGTTGCCGACGGACAGTATGTCTCTAAATATACAGAATAAAACGAGATTCAGATAAGGAGAAAAGTATGATCACAGTAGAAGGACTCAATAAGCTTGGAGCAGATACAGAAGAAGGCCTTGCGCGCTGTATGGGCAGCGAGGGACTTTACCTAAGACTTGTCAATATGGTTCCCGATGAGGAGGGCTTTGAAAAACTCAAAGCCGCTGTCGACGCGGGAGACTTGCAGGCGGCATTTGAAGCGGCTCACGCGCTAAAGGGCGTGCTCGGAAATCTGTCGCTTACAAAAATGTACGATAAAAGCTCAGAGATCACCGAGCTTCTGAGGGCGAAAACCGAGATAGACTATACGCCGCTTATAAACCAACTGCTTTCTATGCGCGACGAGCTCGCGGCACTTCGCGGATGATCCGGTCAACCTTTTACGGAAGGATTTTAAAATGAAACACCCACGCAAATTTTCAAGTACAATTAAAATTTTTGTCGCTGTTATACTATGTGTTTCCGCAGCGTTTTTGTGCGCTGTTCCTGCTTCCGCGGAAGTACCCCCAAAACAGCCGCAGACGGTCAAGGTCGGTTATTACGAAAACGAGGT
>CADBXH010000197.1 GCA_902798605.1 uncultured Ruminococcus sp.
GTACGTTATCACAGCTACTCAAATGCTCGAGAGTATGACTACCTCGCCGCGTCCGACCCGTGCAGAGATCAGCGACGTTGCCAACGCCGTATATGACGGTACAAGCGCGGTCATGCTTTCGGGAGAATCCGCCGCGGGCAAGTATCCCGTAGAGAGCGTCAAGGCGCTCGCGGATATATGCTTTGAGGCCGAAAACAACGGAGAATTTGACGCGCTCAAAAGTTATATAATGAATAATGCCGTAGATGATGAAAACGCCCTGCGCTCCAGCATCTGCAAGGCGGCAAAGGGGATTTCCGAGGCGGTAGGAGCCAAAGGCATTATCGTTGAGAGCAAGACGGGAAGGGTCGCCAGAGCTATGGCGCATTACAGACCCGATGTTCCCATCATAGCTGTCGTTACCTCGGAGATCGTTTGCAAAAAGCTCTGCTTCAACTGGGGCATCACCGCCCTGCTCGGCGAGGAGCTTTATGATATGGACGACATCACCACCCAGGCTCTTGAAAGAGCTTGGAGCACAGGCCTGTTCCAAAAGGGCGACATCGTCGTTGTGCTTTCCTCAAACAAGACCGTTCCCACCGCTTCCACTGATTCCCTCAACGTGAGGATCCTTTGATATGGATAACATAATTTTGATCGGAATGCCCGGCTCGGGCAAAAGCACGGTGGGTGTTTTGCTCGCCAAGGCGCTCGGCTATTCGTTTATCGACACCGACCTTATCATCAGCAGAAAAGCCGGCAAGCCGCTCCAAAATATCCTCGACGAGGACGGGCTCGACGCCTTTCTTGAACTGGAGCAGGAGGTAGGGAGCACGCTCGACTGCGATCAAACTATAATCGCCACCGGCGGCTCTATGGTGCTCTCGCAAAGCGCTATGGAGCACCTCAAACAGCTCGGCAAGGTCGTGTATATCAACGTCCCGTTTGACGAGATCAGCCGCCGCGTAACCAACATCACAACGCGCGGTATAGTCTTTCATCAAAACGAAACTCTCAAAAATGTGTACGAGCAAAGAGCTCCGCTCTATGAGCGATACGCCGATCTTACCGTTGATGTTTCGGACGGAAAACCGACCATTGAGCAGACCGTTGAAAAAGCGGCGGAATTACTGAAAAAATAAAAAATATCATACAATAGCAATTAATTATAATTATTCACCGCCGGCGGTTTTTTATGAAAATCCGGCGGTGATTATTTATTGGCACAAAATGGTAGTTTTAAGCAAAACCCAGTATTTGTCAACCAAACTGTCATTGACAAATTGGAAATATTGTAACATTCACCGGAATTATATGGTATAATATCTATACTAAATTCGGGTGTATTTTTTTCACGGGTTTTATTATTTTTCTTTTTAAATACTGAATTATAACAAGCGATAAAACGTGCGAAAAACATCCGTATTTTTACAGAATGTTATCATATTACAGAATGGGGAGATTTGCATGACTTTCCACGAAAGTTTGAATGACTACATTCTGCAGGCTAAATGTTCAAGCAAAGAACTTGCATTAGCTTCCGGTTTGTCGGAAGGTACGATCAGCAGATACAGAAAGGGTTACAGAGTGCCCAACGTTCACGGAGAGCACTTTGCCGGACTAACCAAGGGTTTGCACGAGCTTTTGTCAAAGGCGGGCTCGGACATCACCCGCGAGGAGATCGCCGAATCCTTTAAAAAGCTGATCGACAAAGGGTACGGAATAGATTACGATACTTTTATTGAAAAGCTCAAGTATCTTATGAAAAGCTTTGAAATTAGTAACAACGAGCTTGGCAGAAGGCTTAACTACGATCCTTCGTATATTTCAAGGATTCTGTCAGGACAGCGCCGTCCCGCGGATATCCGCAAGTTCAATGCAAACGTAGCGCATTATATAGCCCACCAGAAGGCTGACGAGTTGGAGCCTTCAAAGATTTGTGAGGTTTTGGGCTGTGACGGGCAGGTCGTTTTCGACCGTGACCGCCTGCAGGAGGAAGTTGAAAAATGGCTGTCATCACAATAAATGATGCGGCAATGTTTTGCAAAATCAGGCACAGTTCCCGGGCACAAGTTTTTTAGGCATATATCAGGCGTATACTTTATAAAATTCACAGAACAGCAAAAGTCAATACTCTGTGGAATCCCCCGCAGTTTTTGAATTAAACAGGCAACAGCTTATCATCCGGCTGCTGCCTGTTTTTTGTGCGGTCGCGGTGGCGACACCACAATTCGAGACGGATAAGTCGGTACGAATGGAAAACGCGGATTCCCGAAAACACACTTTTCCGTAAAATTTAAAGGCTCCCCTGACGCACGAAAGTGCTTTAGGAAATTCCCCCACCGGGGGAAATGTCGCAAAGCGACAAAAGGGGTGCCGTTTTCGCCAGAAAAAGCTGTCGCGTATGCGACTGAGGGGTCGGAGCGGGTGTTTACGCCAACTTTTTCTGGCGAAAACGGCAACCTTAGCACGTCGGCAAACCTTTTGTCACTT
>CADBXH010000198.1 GCA_902798605.1 uncultured Ruminococcus sp.
GTGAGAGTCGTAGTCGGTGATAAGGCTGATCGCTTTTACATTAAGCTTGCCCTTTTCTTTAAGATACGAGACCATATTGGTTATAAAGGGATGGCAGATGATGATGATATCGGGATCGTATTCCTCGATAGACTCAAGCAGCTTATTTGCGTACATTTCGTTTGACTTCATTATCGCCTTTGCGACCGGCTTTTTTTCGTCAGTGAGTCTGTACATCTTGCCGTAAAACTCGGGAGTTTTTGTCGCCATGATATGGTAGCCCTTTGTTACCGCCTTGTTGTAGACTTTTCCGATCGCTTTCATTCCGTCGATGACCGTGACATTGGTTTGTGGGCTGATGTCGTTGATTTTTGCCTTTATCGCGGCGGCAGCGCGTTTGTGTCCTCCGCCGGTCGAGGCTGTGAAAATCAAAATATTCATATTCCTTATGCCTTTCCGCTTAGTTTTGCATTAATGCGCGTACTTATAATCATTCTTATTATATTATACTTTGGATCGCGATTAATTTCAATAATTTTTTTCTGTTTATTTAATTTATTTTATTGCAGAAAAGCATTTTTTGATGGGTTATTTCGAATTTGGCATTATACAGAAATATTTTGTACAAAAAAATTTTAAAAAACCCTGATTATATTTGTGTTTTACCACTTTATTTTTGGAATTTTTTATAGTAGAATATAGAATAATAGATTATAAGATAAAAAAGATAAATCATAAGGCTGTACCGTATGATCCGGGTATTTGGATCGAACCGGCGCCTTGATATATTTTCAGTTTTCACGGTTTTGGGGTGAATTAATGAAGACGAATAAGGGAAAGTTCACACAGGGTAATGACGGATTTGTTGACATCTCCTCGGGAGTCCCCGCAGGATCTCGCGGCAGCCGTTATTCAAAAGACCCGGGAAAGAAAAAAACAAAATTAGTAATTATCATAGTAAGCATATCGGTTTTGGTTGCAGCGGCGCTCGGTGTCGCGGGTTTTTGTTTGTTCAATAACATCAACGAAACCAATGAGGTAGAAGAGACAAAGCCCTTTACCTTTACCGAACAAACGGTGATCTCGGGTATCGACGTCACCGGTATGACGCTTGACCAGGCAAAGCAGGCGCTTAAGCAAGACACCAAAAAGCTCAACAAGCCGATCGAGATATCCATCGACCTTGCCGGCAAGCAGAAAAAGCTGACTCAGGACAACTTTACTTATACCTACAATATAGATCAGGTCGTCCAGCAGGCTTATAACGACGCTATTGATCCCGAGAAAAAAGTAAGCAAGGACGAAGTCAGGAGCTACACGGTCACATCTACCGTTGAGCAAAAGTCGATCGACAACAATGTTGCGGCTATCGAAAAGGAAATCGACGTAAAGCCTGTTGACGCTTATGTTTCAAAGTTCCATCCGTTTTCGGAAAACAGGTTTGAATATGTTGCCCAAGAGGACGGACGCGAGATCAACAGCAAGGATTTGAAAACAAAGCTTCAAAACGCGTTCAAAAACGGCGGTAATTTCTGTAAGATCGAAACAGAGATCACTAACCTTCCGGCTGAGGTAACAACGGATTATCTGAAGAACAATATCGTCAAGCTGGCTTCTTACGAAACCACATCGACCAATACCGCTAACGGCACAAACAATATGAAGGTCGCGCTTGAAGCGTGCAACGGCTCGATCATTGACCCTGATGATGTGTGGTCGTTCAACGACTGCACGGGCGACTCCAACCAGGAGGAAAACGGATATAAATCCGCTCACGTTATCTCCGAGGGCAAGCTGATCGACGGTATCGGCGGAGGTATTTGCCAGGCGAGCTCAACGATCTATAACGCGGCTATCCGCGCGAATCTTGATTTTGAGGAGCGCTATTGTCACCAGTGGGCTTCTGTTTATGTTCCCACGGGACTTGACGCTACGATCGACTATCCCAACCTCGATTTAAAGATATATAATCAAAACAAAACTCAGGTATTCCTCGAGAGCGAGGTCGACGGAAGCACGCTTCACGTTTCATTCTGGGGCGTTAAGTACGGCGACTATGATGAGATCGAAACTCATAACGAGGTTTCCGACAGAGGCAGCTCAAGCTACACCGTAAGGGCGTGGAGAGTTTATATCAAGGGCGGAAAAGAGATCGACCGCGAGGAACTGATGAAGTCGACCTACGATATGGACTACGGCGTAATGTTTATCAGCGCCGATTACGACAGCGGCTCAACGTATGGCGAAAGCTCCGGCTCCGATAGTGATTCGGGTAACGGCGGCAACGACAGCGGCGGTGGCGGAGACAATGAAGACAGCGGCTCGTCCGAGGTCTCACAGGATGAAGGTTCAGAGTCATCCGCGCAGAGCGCGCAATCTTCGGATTCAGGCTCAGCCCAGTCCGGACAATCCTCTGAGTCCGCGCAAGGCGGAACAGACGGATAAAAAGCATAATTTTAGGCGAAAAGCGTTTGCTTTTCGCCTTTTT
>CADBXH010000199.1 GCA_902798605.1 uncultured Ruminococcus sp.
TCATAACCAATATAGAGTTTACAGATCCCGAGACAAGCGAGGTCACAACGGTTGATCTCAGCACCAAAACCGAGGCAGCTAAATACGGCAATCCCTTCTCTGAAACTTCTATGGAAGCTTTGATTGAACAGGCGAAGCAGGACCTTGCGGCAGCCGCTCCGAGGTACGGGCTGACCTACTCCGATGATGATTTTAAGGTCACCGGACCGATGATCAAAAACACCTGGGATAACCGCAAATACACTTTTGAGTCGTATCAGGACGAAGACGGCAATTATCACAACCAACTGGTTATGGGAGGCGATTGCGGTCACGAGTGGCAGGTCACATTCTCCTTAACGGCAGAGGGAACCGCTCCCGCAAGGCTTATCGGCGACGTGAATAACGATAACTCAGTCGACGTTCTCGACGCCACTTTGGTTCAGAAATACGCCTCGGGCAAGGCTTTCCTCAACGATGAGCAGTTAGCAGTCGGCGACGTTAACGGCGACAACAGCGTTGACGTTCTCGACGCTGCGGAGATCCAGAAATTCGCGGCAGGTACGATCACCGAGTTCAAAAACAAGGCGTAACACCATACTTAAAATAACAGGGAGCAGCAATAAGCTGCTCCCGATTTTTATTTATTATCCGTATATACAATGATTTTATCTTCCGCTTTAAGCGATACGTTTATTTCGGTCAAATCGCCGCTGAATATCACTGTTTCGCCGCCGGCCTTTACATAGCCGAGAACCAGCGCGGGATCTTGCTCTCCCTTGGCTCCTGATGAAACGGACGCCTCAAAAACTGCGCGGACTAAATCATAAGCCGTACACGGCGCGGGAGTTTCACGGAAGAAGGACGATACCTTTATGACCTGCGGCTTCTTGCTCCGGCCGCCCGGAATATCCGGAGAAAAGCTGAGCAAGTCCTTATAAAAATCATATATCGACTCTTTTTCACCTATTTGCGTGATGATATCACCCGTAAAACGGTTGCTTATAATCGCGTCGACCATATCGTAGCCCTTGGCTATATCATAATTGCCCGGGTTTGTGATCTCAACGATAGTTTTTACATTTTTAATATCATAGCCGGGGTTTTTCCTAAGCGATTCCCTGATATAGTCCTGAATATAAACCAAATACATCAAGGCTGAGGAATCGGCGTTTTCGTCAAGCTCCGTGTCGTCCGAGAGGATAAGTATGCTTGTTTCCTCTGTTGTGTCAAACAGCAGACGGTCGAGCGTCTCAAAGCTCTTATCAATATTGTAAATATTAAACTCGACAGCTTCTTCAACAAAGGGATAGCGCTTGTAATCATCCATCCTCTCAATGCTTTCGGCGTCGTCGATCACGGTGACTTTAACATCGCCCTGAGATGATATGTAGGCTTCATAGCAGCTCATTATCTCCTCTAACTTGCTGTTATGACCTATCAAAATCACTCTTTTGCTTTCGCTTTGAGTACTGTTCAGCTCAACGCCGCAGCCTTTGCTGTCAGGCTTGTTCTCTTTGCTGATATTTTTCTGATTATCCGCCGCAAAGCAGAAGCAGCTTTCGCCGTTACGGTCAATCAAAGCGAGCGGTACGGCGTTAGTGTGGGTTGAGAGGTAATCTCGGATATAGCCTGCTTCATCATCAGTTTGCACAGGCTCGGTGTAGAACGTCACTCCCTTGTTAGAGAACAGAGAGCCGTATATACGCGTCATTTCGGGCGTTATTGATATTTGAGCCAGCAGCTGACCGAGGAATTTTTCGGCTTGGAACATCACGATATTGCATTTTTCGCCGAGCTCCTTGCCGCTGATTATCCTCTGAACGATATCATATGTCCATTGGTCGGTGATCTCGATGATGATGTTCTGATCATGAGCAGATTTTCCTGCCGACACGATATCGGTCGTCTGCATCAAAGCCTTTACAGCCCGGGGATTGCCCTCGTTCGGCTGTCCGTCGTCATCCGTCTGATCGTTGCTGAGTATGATAACAGCTTTGGCATAGTCTATTCTAATATCCTTTAGCTGCTTTTGAGAGAAGATATTCCCCTCGATCACGATAAAGGTGACGTTGTTGTCGAGCATATTGTTTTTGAGATACCGCCTGCGGGCGAAAAAGCCCATTGTTTCCGCTTTTTTGCAGACGATCTCGTTCTCTTTTTCGATCGTAAGATAAAGTCTTTCCTCGATCTCCTTTTCAATATCATCCCTGCCCGATTTTACCAGAGCCACAACGGTTTCTTTATTATCGCTGTAAAGCAGATCGGTGACGATCTCGGGCGCTCTCGCGTTCCAATTAAGGATGACGGTGTGATCGGACAGATAAAGCCGAGTATTACCCGCGTTCGCTTTTTCTATAAAATCGTTGAGAATGTTTGTAAGATAACCGATGACCGCTCCCGTAAAAGTTATCATTCCGATTATGATGACCGCCAGGCAGGTCAAGGTAAGCGCAACGCCCGTGGTTCCTATATCCGTTATTACAAAGGATCATAGTGATCGTGTAATAAGCGGCGTGGAAGAAATTCATCTGCTCCGTTCCGTGCAGAGAAAGTGAACTTATCAGTAGCGCCGAAACAGTGATAAAGAGCACGTTGAACAGGATAATTAAGACCAATACCACGCGTTTGGGATGCTTTGCGACCTGGATGCTCAACCATCTTCTGAACTTCATCATACAAACCTCCTGCATTTATCCGAAAAACAAGGATCTCACTTCATTTTTAATTGTACACTCTAACATCAAAAAATGCAAGTGATACTTACGGCAAATTAAAACAATACCGCACCATCAAGCAGTGCGGTATCGCGTAGAAATATTTACTTATTGTTTATAAGTTCCGAAGCCCGCAACAGCCTTGTCTATGGTCATCGCGCCTGTTCCTACTCCGTAGACCGCCTGCCTTAACTGTATTACAGCGTCATCCGTCAAGCCCAATTCCTCGGGTGAAACGATCCGTGATTTAGGAACATCACCGAACGCCGCGTACATACTGTTAAAAGACAGATCCTTTGTGGGCGACATAAGCCCTTTGTTCTGCGCCATCTCGTTGAGTTCACGCGATGTGATAAGAAAGCGCATAAATTCGTTCGCCATATCCAAATTCGAGCTGTCCTTGTTGACAGAGAACTGCAGATTAGGCATATCCATAAAATTAGCTCCTTCGTCCGACAACGGAACAGGAACGAATGTGTATTTGAACGGGTGCGCGATAAACGCCTCGGAACGGCTTTCCCTTTTCTTTGTACCCGAAACGGTATCTCCGGAGCAGGTCATCATAGGAACGTCGCCTTCAAAAAAGCGGAGGATAACGGCGTCATAGTTGTTTTCAATCTTTGAGCAGGCGTCGAGATCAACAGCGCAGTCTTTCAGGAATTGCTCCTCCTTTTCAAGA
>CADBXH010000200.1 GCA_902798605.1 uncultured Ruminococcus sp.
CTAAGCCCTAACAAAAAGTAAAAGACCGGGTAGCCCGAAAGGGTTGCCCGGTCAGTGCTTTTACTGTATAATTTAATTGCTAAGAAAACCACACAGAAAGCAGGTTAATTATACAATGAAAGTATTAAGAAATCAACTGGTTTTGCCGTTAAATTTTGAAATTTTAATCGACGAGAATGATCCGGTGTGGAAACTGACGGAAATATGTGATACTTTGGACTACACGCGATTGTATGACGAATACCTCCGGCACTGGCGCGTGATAGATCCGGTTGTTCTTTTTGAGATACTTGTTTTCGCGTATATGAACGGGATTTATTCAAGCCGGGCAATTGAAAACGTCTGCAAAACCGACATCCGATTCATGTGGCTGCTGCAAGGGCAGCCGGCGCCCGACCATTCAACGTTTGCACGTTTCCAAAACGAAAGGCTTACCAATGTCATTGAGGACTTGTTCTTGCAGTTCATCGAAAAGCTGCATGAGCTTGGCGAGATTAAGTTCCGCAACATTTTCATTGACGGCACAAAAATTGAGGCGAACGCTAACCGTTACACATTTGTCTGGGCGAAGTCAGTAGAAAAGAATTTGCAGAAGCTCAACGCAAAAATCAACAGCGAATTGCCTGAGCTTTGTAAGAAATACGGATTGTCCGAAACGGCTTCATTAACAGATGTCGCAGAGTTTTTGCTGACAACGAGAAATCTGCTCGGAATAAAGTTTGTCTACGGCAAAGGAAAGCGCAAATCAGATTTGCAGAGAGATTATGATCGTATTTATGAATATTTTGAGAGAATCAGCCGGTACCACGAAAACTTAACGATACTCGGCAATCGGAAAAGCTATTCCAAAACCGACCTTGACGCAACATTTATGCGGATGAAGGAAGATCATATGCGGAACGGTCAACTCAAACCGGCATACAATGTGCAGATTGGTGTTGAAAGTGAGTACATCGTCGGATTAGGATTGTTCCCGAATCCGACAGATACAACCACGCTGATTCCGTTTTTAGAAAGGCTGGCAAAAGATACAGGCAGAAAGCATGAAAACATTATCGCCGACGCGGGATACGCAAGTGAAGAAAACTACACTTACCTTGAAGAGAACGGTCAAAACGCATATATCAAGCCTGCTGATTATGAGATTCGCAAAACGCGCAAATACAAGCAAAATATTTACCGCGTTGAAAATCTCAGCTATGACGAAAACGGCGACTTTTTCATCTGTCCCAACGGAAAGAAACTGAACCATGCGTACGATAGCAAGCGTAAAACACAGAATGGTTATGAAGTCGTAAAATCCTATTACATTTGCGAAAACTGTAAAGGTTGCCCTCACCGCGAGAAGTGCTACAAGGGCAAGTACGAGAACCGCAAGGTCGGATTCTCAAAAACGCTGGCAAGACAAAAGGCGGAAGCGACTGAACGCATTACGACCGATGAAGGAAATATATTACGGCAAAATCGCTCTATTCAGGTTGAGGGTGCTTTCGGAGTTTTAAAGCAGAACCGCGATTTCAGACGTTTTTTTGTACGCAGCAAAGAAAAGACCGAAACGCAATTTTTCTTGCTTGCGTTTGCGTTCAACATCAAGAAACTCTGGAACAGAACGCTCGACAATCGTTTAGGAGTAGATTTATTTCAAAAGGAGGCTGCGTAAATCCGCTGAATCTTTCAACATTAAGCAAAAAGAGAGTGGAAAAATCCACCCTCTGGTTTGTTGCGTATTGTTGCAAGCTTAACATTCAATAATTCATTCAAGACCAAAGGCTGCCGCAAAATCTTTCGATTTGCGACAGCCCCTTAGTTCTATATGAACGATAATTCCTTACGCTTTTTTCTTCTAACCCGGTTAATATGCCTTTCGAAGTCACCATTGTTAATTAGATCAGTAAGCACATACTGCATAAAGGTGGGCACCGTACAGGAGTAAAATCCTATTTTATCATCAAAGGTTTTTACAAGATGTTTTGGTAGAACCATATAGCCAATACGCAACGAAGGAGAAATCGTCTTTGAAAAGGTATTAAGATAGATGACATTATCACTATTAGAAAGAGCAAACAGTGTTTCCGTAGGTTTAGTGGATACTGAGAACTCGGATTCAAAATCGTCCTCAATAATATATCTGTTGTCCTTTTCAGACCAACGGATATATTCATGACGTTTGGATGCTGTTGCTGTAACACCGCTGGGGTAGCTACGGAAAGGAGTGGTATGTAATATATCGGCTTTCGATTCAGCAAGGGCTTTGCTGTTAATACCGGAGTTTGTCAGTGGAAGAGACTCGTATGAAATATGCGTCGCTTTATATACCTGTTCAATCTTCTTATAGGAAGGCGACTCGATAGCATAGTGGTGTCAAAGGAAGAACAGGAGATCTGTCGAAAAATTTGTGAATCTGTTGGTGCAACACTTCGCATTCGTCCTTACGAGGGATAATTTCAATTG
>CADBXH010000201.1 GCA_902798605.1 uncultured Ruminococcus sp.
GCCTTTTTCGCAAAATTTTAAGGGCACCCTTTGGGTACCCTTAAAATTTGGTGCGGGCGACAGGACTTGAACCTGCACACCATTGGCACAAGAACCTAAATCTTGCGTGTCTGCCAATTCCACCACGCCCGCACGTGTAATATTTCAACAGCGTTTCACTGTGGAAATCAAAATATTTAATTGTTATGCCAAGGTATCGTTACCTAAATCCTGCGTGGTGTGTCCCGCTTGAAATATAGTCGTACCGCGTCGCGCTTTTGCGCTTCCTTGTACTCCTTATTTCAAACCTCGCTTTTGCTCGCTTAATCCGCCGCAGGCGGCGCTCGCAACGCGACCAATTCCACCACGCCCGCGTTTTTATAAAAATCAGGTCGTAAAACCCGATATTTATCTGTAATTTAATTATTTACCGAGGTAATGTTTCATAAATCTGATTATCTGCCTCTGACAACATTATAGATATTTTCGGCATAATATACAAACAACCGTACTGGCAAAAAGTTGCAACGATCATTAAACTGCAAATAATGATCCCCGCAATCGCCATCCCTTTTTTAGGGCGGCGTTGTTTGATACCGATAATACCCAGTACGATTCCGGCTATGATCAATAAACCGATAACGACGTATAACGCAATAGCAATTACACTTAACATGCTTCCCATGAACTTATCACTGTAATACCAGTTGTAAGACGCGGCAATAAAAGCCATATAATACGCTATGACCTGAAGCGGAAAGATTATAATACCGAAAACCATTGAAAGCACGCAAGGCGCAGACGATTTTGTTTTCATATATTACCTCCGGTATGATCGAGAGCCGTTCCAATGCATATTATATCAATAAAAATATTATAAGCTAAATCGCGCCAATTGTCAATGATTTGGATGGCGCGAGTCAATATTACGGGAAAAATGGGCTGAATATATTTACATTTTAGAAAAATAATGGTATAATAACATCAAATGAGTCAATTTTTGACGAGGGGGACAATAAAATGGGCTGTCGACCCGAGCTTATAGTTATGCTTACATACAACGATCACACCGTTGAAAACGCACGGGAGATTTTTGAGGAATGTAAGGATTCAAAGGCAAAATATTGGGGATTTAAAGAAAAGCCGCTGCCGGTAGAGGAGATGAAGGCTCTGTTTGACCGTATGCGCGAATGCGGCAAAAAGACCGTTCTCGAGGTCGTTGAGTACGACGAGGACGAATGCATCAAGGGTGCTGAGATCGCGGTCCAATGCGGCTGCGATATTATGATGGGCACAACGTTTTTTGAGTCTGTCAGCGATTATTGCAAGGAACACAAAATCTCTTACCTGCCGTTTGTCGGCGATGTATTTGACCGTCCGTCGGTGCTTGACGGAAGCGCCGAGGATATGATCGAGAGCGCCAAGGAGTACATCAAAAACGGCGCCGGGGGAATCGACCTTTTGGGTTACCGCTATTTGGGCGACCCTGTCGAGCTGAACAAGGAGATCGTCGAAAACCTGCACGCGCCCGTGTGCGTCGCGGGAAGCGTTGACAGCTACGAGCGCCTTGACGAGATCAAAAAGCTCAACCCGTGGGCGTTCACTATCGGAAGCGCGTTTTTTGACAACAAATTCGGCGACGGCTTTGCCGAGCAGATTGATAAAGTCTGCGAATATATGGAAAAATAAAAACTACGCCTTAACGATTTTTGTGTCGTTAAGGCGTTTTTATTACCATAAGCTCAGTTGCTCGGCAGAGTTCTTTTCTTCAAACTCATTCAGATATTCAAAAATCCGGTCATTGCTGTGCATTATTCCGTTTTGCTCGCAGATACTGTGAAAAAGCCTCATCAGCTCCGCGTGGTTCGGGCTGTTGACCTCATACTGATATCCGAACTCACGGATATAACGCTCCTTTAGTTTCGGGAAATTCTTGTCGAGCTGACTGTAAAAATATTCGCGGTTGCCCTCGCGCAAGGTCAAGCCCATACCAAAGCAGATAACTCCCCTGACCTCCGCCTCAACGCACATATCGAGGATAGCGGTTATGTTCTCGGCGGTATCGTTGATGTACGGCAGGATAGGACACAGCCATACGACCGTCGGGATACCGTTGTCGCGCAGGATTTTGAGCGCTTCAAAACGCTCCTTTGTCGTGCTGACGTTCGGCTCTATCAGCCTGCACAGGCTTTCGTCCGCGGTAGTCAGAGTCATCTGAACGACCGCCTTTGTTTTGCCGTTGATTTTTTTGAGGATATCCAAATCCCTGAGCACACGGTCGGACTTGGTCTGTAAGGCAACTCCAAAGCCGTATTTTGCAATGAGCGCAAGAGCCTTTCGCGTGTATTCAAGCTCTGCTTCAAGCGGGATATACGGGTCTGTCATAGCGCCCGTGCCTATCATACAACGCTTTCTTTTTCGCCTTAGCGCGGATTCAAGCAGCTCAAGCGCGTTTTCCTTGACCTCGATAAGCGCGTTTTCCTTGACCTCGATATCCTCAAAAGCGTGCTCCATCTGATAGCACTTGCTCCGCGAGTCGCAGTAGATACAGCCGTGCGAACAGCCCCTGTACAGGTTCATTCCGTTTTTCGGCGACAGAATACCCTTAACCCTTGCGTAGTGCATTATTCGTCCTTGATCTGATCCTGCGGTATCATCGAATAATCGTACATAACCTCGGAATGGTTATCGAGCAGGAGCTCCTTTTTGATGACCTCTCCCGTCTCTTTGTCGATCGTCTCGCGATATATTTTGGAAACCCTGAAGTACTTCTCCCCTTCTTTTCTGAAACGGTGATTTTCCTCCACCAAGCGGTATTCATACGGGATCTCGCGCTCGCTTCTGAGCTCGGAATACTGGATCTCGTCCGCGCACCAAACAACGAGCTGAAAGTTCTGGTCTGTGTTGTTCTTAAAGCGGTAGTCAACGTTGTTGTAGCTGACCGATGTTCCCGTTGCGAAAGGAACTCGCTCGCCGTGGTCGGGCGCGAGAGCGTCGGAATGGTTGTGGAATTCCGTGACGTCAAGCGGAGAATGGAGAACCATATAATGAAGTGAATTAGCCAGATTGCAAAGTCCGCCGCCGACGCCGGGCTTTATTTTGTTGCCCTCTATCACCCTGCCGTCAAGGTAGCCGCGTTTTTTTGTTGTGTTGCCAACGGTCTGCCAAAACGAGAATGTCTCGCCCGGGCGGATCACAATACCGCTTATCGCCTTGCACGCAAGCTCAATATTATGCGCCTTGTTGTACTGGAGCGTCGGGTCGATACCCTTTCCCTTTTTGATCAGTCCGGATTTGTGCTCCGCGACAAGGTTATCGAGCTTTGGAGCGTAGCATTCTCCGGCGAACGTTTCTTCGGTATGGTCGTCCTGCCACTTCCTCTTTATCATTTCTTTTTTCTCTGAGATCTTGTAAAAAAGCGGATTCATATCGCAAAAAAGCGTGTCCTTTTTCCAGAGCATATTACCCCTCCTTAAGAATGTCCCCTATTCTGTGATCGTATTTACTGCGGCGGTAACAGAAAAGCACGACCTTCTCTATCCTGCGCCTTATACCGAGCTTTTTCTCGGTATAAAAGCCGATAAATACGACCTCGTCCTTATCCAAGCCCAGCAGCTCGACCGCTTTCAGATATCCGGCGGGCTCGGGCTTTTCGGCGTCGCAGACATACGGTGTATCAATATTTTTTATAAATCTCTCTATGCGCTCGCGGTCGTTGTTCGAGAGCAAAACCGTCTTTAACCCCGCGGCGTGTATCTCCTCAAACAGCGCGTCGACCTCGGGCGTTGAATCGTCGCCGTGCGGAACAAGGGTGTTGTCGATATCAAAAATGATTCCCCTGAACCCGAGACTGTACAGCTTGTTGTAATCAATCGCGAACACGCTCTCGACATATTCATACGGATAGTAATCCCTTAGCATAATACCACCTTATAAAGTTAAGATCCCGCTATGCGGGAGTTAAGATTTTGCAAAGCAAAAGTTAAGATTTCGCTGCGCGAAAGTGAAGATTGCTGTCGCAAGTTAATCGCCCCTTAACGGCGAAGCCTCTTAACTTACACGAAGTGTAATCTTCACTGTTCACGACGAAGTCTCTTAACTCATTTTGTATGAACGTCAAGCTGTCTGTAGGGTATCTTTATTCCTGCCTCGTCCAAGCCCTTTTGTATCTCCCTCATAACCGCGCGCTTTGTGTCAGGGCGGTTGATAGGATGGCAAAAGAACCTCACCCTGTAATTGATCACTGAGTCGTCAAAGCTCTGTGTTCCCTTGAACATACTGTCCTCGACATTTTCTATCTTTTTGACGCGCTCGCAAACCTCGGTGAGC
>CADBXH010000202.1 GCA_902798605.1 uncultured Ruminococcus sp.
CCGTTGCCCACATTTTATACGGCGGCAATACGCTCCTTGCACACGCAGTTGGGGCTGGGAAGACGTTCGAGATGACGGCGGCTGCTATGGAAAGTAAAAGGCTTGGATTATGCTCCAAGTCTTTATTTGTTGTGCCGAATCACCTCACTGAACAATGGGCTGCGGAGTTTTTACAGCTCTATCCGGCGGCGAATATTTTGGTGGCGACAAAGAAAGATTTTGAAACCGCAAACCGTAAACGTTTCTGCGGCAGAATAGCCACGGGCGATTACGACGCTATCATAATCGGACACTCTCAGTTTGAGAAAATCCCGATGAGCATAGAGCGACAGAGAGCCTTAATCGAACAGCAGATTGATGACATTACCGATGGTATAGCGGAACTCAAAGCTAATAAAGGAGAAAACTTCTCCATCAAGCAGCTTGAAAAGAGCCGTAAATCATTGCAAACGAAGTTGAAAAAACTAAACGACCAAAGCCGTAAAGATGATGTTGTCACCTTTGAGGAGCTTGGCGTAGACAGGCTTTTTATTGACGAGAGCCATTTCTATAAAAACCTTTTCCTCGCAACGAAAATGCGTAACGTCGGCGGCATCGCTCAAACAGAAGCGCAGAAAAGCTCAGATCTGTTTATGAAATGCAGATACCTTGATGAGCTGACAGGCGGTCGAGGAACCGTATTCGCTACGGGAACGCCAATAAGCAATTCTATGGTTGAGCTGTACACCATACAGCGCTATTTACAATACAATACCCTGTTAGAGAACGGCTTGCAGCACTTCGACGCTTGGGCTTCCACTTTCGGTGAAACTGTTACCGCTTATGAGTTGAAGCCCGAAGGTACGGGATACAGAACGAAAACCCGCTTTGCGAAGTTTTACAATCTTCCCGAACTTATGGCAATGTTCAAACAGGTGGCGGATATAAGGACGGCGGACACTTTAAACCTGCCGACGCCCACTCCCCACTATCATAATGTTGCCGTGAAGCCGTCTGATTATCAGAAGGAAATGGTAGAGAGTTTTGCGGAGCGAGCCGATAAAGTCAGAGGTGGCAGCGTAGATCCGAGCGTAGATAATATGCTCAAAATCACGAACGACGGACGAAAACTCGCTCTTGACCAGCGTATGATTAGTCCTATGCTCCCTGACTTTGAGGGCAGTAAAATCAACGCTTGCGTGAACAATATCTATCAGATATGGGAAGAAAACGCAGACAAGAAATCAGCGCAGCTTGTGTTCTGTGACCTCTCTACGCCAAAGGCGGAAGATGAATTTTCCGTCTATACGGACATTCGCAAAAAGCTGATTGAGCGAGGTGTGCCGGAGAGCGAAATCCGCTTCATTCACGAAGCTAAAACTGAGGTGCAGAAGCAAGAGCTTTTCAAAAAAGTCCGTAAGGGCGAAGTCAGAGTTTTACTTGGTTCAACTCAAAAAATGGGTGCTGGAACCAATGTTCAGGATAAGCTCATAGCCTTGCACGATATTGATTGTCCGTGGCGACCGAGCGATCTTGAACAACGTTCGGGACGTATTATCCGACAGGGTAACGAGAACACTGATGTTCATATCTACCGTTATGTAACGGAGCAGACCTTTGACGCATATATGTATCAGCTTGTCGAGGGTAAGCAAAAGTTTTCGGCGCAGATTATGACGAGCAAATCGCCCGTCCGTTCCGCTGAGGATATTGATGATACCGCACTTTCCTACGCCGAGATTAAGATGTTGGCGACAGGCAATCCGTACATCAAAGAGAAGATGGATTTGGATATTCAGGTAAACAAGCTGAAAATGCTTAAGTCCTATTACCTCTCTCAGAAGTACGACCTTGAGGATAAAATAATCAAATTCTATCCGAAAGAAATCGCCTTGCAGACCGAAAAAATCAAGGGATTGAAAGCTGATTTGGAAACTCAGAAAGCTCACCCGAAAGAGGTCGATGATAAGTTTGTCGGTATGACGATCAATGGCGTTGAGTACGCTGATAAAGCCGAAGCAGGCAAAGCTATCATTGAGTTTTGCAAGGCGAAAATGAGCGCAGACGATGAGCTGATGGGCTGCTACCGTGGCTTCAAAATGGACGTTTGTTTTGACAGCTTTGAGAGAGCCTATGTCGTTACGCTCAAAGGAGCAGCGTCACATCACGTTTCACTCGGCATTGATAATATCGGTAATATTACCCGACTGGATAACGCCATTGACGGCATCGAAAAGCGCCTTGTCAAAGCGGAGGAACAGCTTGAAAATCTGAAAACTCAGCTTGAAACCGCAAAGACAGAGGTTGAAAAACCGTTCGCCCAAGAGGACGAACTCAGACAGAAGATGGTAATGTGTATAACAACTTTGGAGAAACTGACCGGAAAGATGCCGACAGCGGAAGAACTGTTCAGCGCACTTGGCAAAGAATACGAAGCGGTGCTGGCGGAATACTTCAGCGCGCAGTCACGAAGCATTGAGCCGTGCTTATGAAAAAGTTATCAAGGAGGATTTGGTGTGCAGCATCAGCGAAGGCAATCTCACCAATACGGAAGCAAGAGCGCTTCTGCGACTGAAACATCCGCTTGATGAACTTTACAGCGAATGGCTGCATAACGATATGAGCTACAACGATATGCTCCGTGCAACCATCAAAGACCGTGCGACTTCGGCGGTGCGTGAAATGAAAAGTCAGGCACTCGACGATAGATAACGGCTATGCCGTATGTTGACGCTCAGGCTGTCGCCCAAGCGAGAGAAATGGATTTGCTAACGTACTTGCAGAACTATGAGCCGCAGGAACTTGTGAAGATCTCCGGCGACAATTACTGCACCCGCAGCCACGACAGTTTGAAGATTTCCAACGGCAAATGGTATTGGTGGTCGAGAGGTTTCGGAGGTTATTCCGCTCTCGACTACCTTGTTAAAGTACGAGGTTTACGGTTTTCAAAAGCTGTTGAAACCATCGTAGGCAGATGTGCGGCAGAGCCGCCCGTGTATGCCGATAAGAAGAAAAACAACAAGCCAAAGCTCTTGCTTCTGCCTGATAAAAGTGCTTCCAACAGAGTGATTTTCAGGTATCTTTGCGGCAGAGGAATTGACCGGGAGCTTGTTGCTAAATGCGTATCTGAGGGTAAAGTTTTCGAGAGCCTTCCGTACCATAATGTTGTTTTTGTGGGCTTCGATACAGAAAACAAACCGAGGTACGCTTCCTATCGGGCGACGGGTAGAATGAGAATTTTGGGCGATTGCTCAGGCAGCGACAAGCACTATTCCTTTCGGATAGCAGAAGGCAATAACGATACAGTCCACATTTTTGAATGTCCCATTGACCTTTTATCATACGCAACATTATTAAAAATGAAGGGCTATGATTACCGTCAATATAACCTGCTATCTCTTGCGGGAATCTACTCACCAAACAAGGAAAAGGAGCTTGTAAAAGTGCCTGTTGCCCTTGTAAACTACTTGCAGGAACACCCAAACACAAAGCAAATCGCTATCCATTTTGATAACGATGAAAAAGGCAGAGAAGCCGCCGTTGCACTCAAAAACA
>CADBXH010000203.1 GCA_902798605.1 uncultured Ruminococcus sp.
ACAAAGGATTTCATAATCGTCCGCGGTCAAATCCTGATTCACACAGGAATCAAGGCAATCCGCCAGATATTTTTCGCAGTTGTAAACGGGAATTATGATACTGACAAACATTGTTCCTCCGGTTTATCCGACGATGTCCATTCTCTGATTCTGTTTCGTACCTTCCTGAAAAAGTTATACTTCAAGTAGGTTATCCTCAGCCCTGTCCAGCTTATGATCCATTTCGGATAGTGTTTTTCATACATCTTTAGCATCATGCTCTGCTGTAAATACAATCCTTCCTCAAGACATCTTCTGGATGAAAAATGAAGAAGATTGCAGTGCTTGTACTCTTTGTCTTGAACGACATCCAACGTTCCGCTGATAACATTTATTTTATTAATCCTTTTTGTGTTTGGATAGTAAATACACTTTCCCACCGACGGATGAGCCACACAGCGGCAACCGTTGAGTTTCATAACCATTGAGAAAACCACGTCATCACGCAACATATCGTTACAAAATAAAGCTATTTTTCCGTCATCAGGACGGTTTTGTATCAACCAATCGGAAACTTCCTTTGTATCTCTGTATATCTTTTGCGTGAGTTCAGACTTTCTTACAAAAAAATAACCGGGATTAAAAACCGGTATCGAAGAAAACAAACCGCCGTATTTCTCTTTTAGCTGTTCCGGTTTTGAAAACCAGACTTTGATATCATCGTCATTTACGCCAAACGCAGTAAAATCATCTCCGCTTGATAAAAGTCTGAATATTTCTTCCAAATTATGATACACCAAACAATCCGATTCGATAAAAACCGTTTCATCATATGGAGAATCCACAAGTACTCTGAACTTATCGGAATATGTTGCAGTTGTATTTTCAAGAACGACAACCTTATCAAATTCTTTGGTGTATTCATTTTCTCTGTCGCACAAAATCGCAAACGGCAGAGAAATATTATGTAATCTGTAAGAATACAGCAGATTCCTCGCGTATCGATAATACTTTTCATCTCCTGTAGCCAAAGTAACAAATCCTCTGGAGCTACTCATCGGAATATTAATATTCTTTTCTTGCTCATTCACTATGTCAAGCTCCTAATTCATAGTTTTTCCGCTGATTATTCTATCATAGCAGGCATAATATTACTACCCACTTTCAGATTTTTGAACCTTTTAGAACCGCAATTTTGATAAAACTTTTATCTTTTTGCCTGAAATATAACATAGCGGGTAGAAGTTTGTTTGTTATTATGGTATAATAAACGCAGGAAGCGTATTGTTCTACATTTTATCTTGGTTTTTGCGTTTATTATACAAATAATTATTGCCCGCTCGAATTGACGCTTTGCGTCAAGAGCGATGGCTGATTATACCATAATCACGTATTGATTATGGTATAATAATATGAAACAATTTCGCAGCTATTATCTTGATAGAGGAGTATATATGAAACCGGAAAAAATCAGCCACATAAACGATAAAAGCATTCTGCAGAATGACAGGAAAAAGCGTTCGGTACTGGAATTAAACGGCAACAACGGACGCATTGTTGCATACCATCCATTTAAAAGCATGCAGATCATCTTCTATGATATCCATTCCAATGAAATACCGGATTTATGGGAACTCGGATATAGAAAAGGCAACAGCGGACGATACCTCAGAACACTGCTCTGCAAGGAAGGCTCATGTGACTTTACAATAAACACAAAAACAAACACGTTACCTGCCGGAATGGTTATGATGGATTACTCCATTGGAGACGATATGAGCTTTTGCTTTACCTGCGAAAAATTCATTGGTGTAGAAATAACTATGCAGGTTGATACGCTTGTGGAAGAAAGCTCCATGATGAAAATGCTGCGGCTTGTGATAGAGTCAATGAATTTGCCGGAAGATGATATTTTTGACAGCGACGGCTATCTTTTCCCGTACTCAAAGGACACCGAACAAACGCTTAACAAGCTTTATAACGCCGGAATAAATGAAGCTGACGGCGTTATGCTTTTGGCGCTCACCGTCGCAGTTGGTCATAATCTCGGAACAGATCTCAAGACAAAACAAAATTCAGTTCCCGCGTCCGACAAACAAATGACCGTGGCAAAAGATATCCATAATTGTCTTACCGAGGATTTCGGTACAAAATATACCGCCGAAATGTTTGCCGAAAAATACGGCGTCAGCGACACTACGGTCAAAAAATATTTTAAGAGTGTTTATGGCTACGGCTTTAAGGAATATCAAACCAAAATCCGCATGGAATGGGCGTCAAAGCAGTTAAAAAACACCGATCTGCCCATCGGAGATATTTCAAGCGCCGTTGGGTACTCAAAACAAACAAAATTCTCAAAGGCATTTAAATCCTATTATGGCGTCACTCCCAGCGAATACAGACGAAATTCTTTTGAGTTGTGAATAATAAAGGCAAAAATTC
>CADBXH010000204.1 GCA_902798605.1 uncultured Ruminococcus sp.
AACGCTGTTGAAGGACATTCCGCCCCACCAATAAGCGTAGACCTTATCCCATTTTGTCTCGCTGTTATCATAATAAACATACCCCGGCGTAAAGTCGTTTATGTCCATTCCCATTTCATCGAGGTATTCCTCAACAGGATCGCGGGTGTCTTCGTATTGTACGGGAACTCCGCACTCGAGCGCAGAGACATTCTGTGTGAACGCAGCCTCCAAGAACTCGGGATATATGCTTCTCCAATACTCTATCAAATGTTCGCCGGGTTCGTATTTGCAGAACACGAGCTTATCCTTCGGGTATCCGCTTTCGATGAGCCTGTTGTTCATTTCCATTGTCACATCGCCGTTATCCGATGAGTATCCTCCGGCGTAGAAGTACAAAAACGGCGCGTTTTTCATATCCGTTTTATCTTTCAAAAATTCCTTCCATTCCTTTTCTGCGAACATATCAAAGGTGGGCGACATCACACCGCCGGTGCCGAACTTATCGGGGTGCGCCAAAACCGTATAGAAGGTCTCGAGTCCGCCCAGCGAGGAACCCGCCAGAGAGGTATGCTCAGCGTCGGTGTAGACGTTATAGTTTTCCTCAACATACGGCATAACGGTATCGCATAAAAAATCAGCAAAGGCGCTTCCGCGTTTATGGGTGAACTCGTCCGGGTCCATATTCGGATCCCCACCCTCGGTATTGATATCTCCCAAATCGGGGATAAGCTCGTCGTTTCTGTACACGTCATTGTTGGTTATTCCGACGATTATCGCCTTGTTATCCGTGACGGACATCATACTTGTTACGCTTTCGCTGACGTTCCAGCACACAACATCATTGTCCATTCCCTTGTCTACGCCCTTTGCAAGAATCCTCTGACCGTCAAACATATAGATCACGGAATATTTATCATCCGACTTTTCGTCATAATCCTCGGGAGTCCAGATGTAGACCTTTTTATCCCTGTCGTCAAACTTGAACTCCTTCGTCTCAAGCTTTGGAGCATAGCTCGGCTTTGTGCCCGCGACATACGGAAGCGGGTTTTTCATATCTTCAAAATTCCAGCCGCTTACAAAGCTGTTGAAGGCTACGTCAAAACCTTCCTTATCCCCGTTCTTGACCCGCACCAAATTATAAAGGTTAACGTCGGCTTCGCAACTGAAGATGGCGCAGGTGTCATCCTCGCCGCTTTTTGTCATTTTGACGTCAGCTGTTTTGCCGCTTCCGGTGCAGGAAAACATAACTGTCAGCTCGGTAAACTCCTTAGGAGCCCTGATATACAGCTTGTGGAGCTTTTCTGTCTTGACCTCTTGCGTCTCGCTGCTTTGAGCGTTCTGTGGATTTGCGCAGGCTGTCATCATCGATGCGCCGAGGCAAACGCACAACAGTCCTGCTAAAAAGTATTTGATTTTCATAAAATGCCCTCCTGTTTTGCTTACATACTTATTGTAAGGCATAAACAGCGGGATAACAAGAAACAGTCTATGGATTTATACAACGCCTCGTCTGATAATTAAACTGCGCGTTTAGAAAAACGGCTTTTTTCTGTTGTGCACACCGAAAAACGGGTGCACATCATCCTTGGCGATCTCGTCGGCAAAGCAGATCAGCGGTACGGCAAACCCCTCCGGACAAATGGCATATGAGTACATCTCTCCCTCGGCTGTCGCTATCGTTGTACGCGTCGCAAGGTGACGGTCACAGATACGCTCCATATATTCCTCTACCCTCTTTTCGGAAAGCCGGGTGTGCTTGCTTATAAGCGAAGCGGCAACGGGCATGACCGGCAGCGAATATAGATAACAAATGATCTTTAACGCGTTTTTATCCGCGAAAAGCTCAAATACCTTTTGGAGCGAATCAATGCTTTCAAGGTGCTGCAGCACGCCGCCCTCATCGGGGTCGCGCATCAGGAAAAAGTGCTGCGGCAGCGGCGAAACGCGGCTGAGCGCAATGCCTTCGTCGTGTATCAGCTTGGCGAAATGCTGATTCGTTTTGTCCAGTTCGGTAAATCCGCGGTTTACAAACAACTCGATCGCGGAGTCCTCGCCGAGCAAGCCTACCTCGATCGCCCAACAGATCTCAAAGGCGTAACGGTAGGCTTCGTCCTTAGGCAGACTGCAGAGCTTTTTTGCAAGATCGACCGAGAGGTTCCGTTCCTCGCGTCCGTACAGGGCTTCTATACTTACGCCGAGCGACTGTGCGATAAGAGGAATGATCTCAGCGTCGGGCATACTTCCGCGTTCCCACTTTGAGACCGCCTGCGTTGTGACTCCGACCAGCTGCCCGAGCTTCTCCTGAGTATAACCTTTTTCGCTCCTGAATTTTTTGATTTGTTGTCCGAACACTTCCATAAATCAACCCTCCGTTGTATTCTGAATCCATTTTTAAGCGCCTCTGTTTGTTGTTATATATTTATGATAAACCTTTGAGG
>CADBXH010000205.1 GCA_902798605.1 uncultured Ruminococcus sp.
TGATAAAGCTCAAATAATCCAAGGCTCAGCAAAACCGACCCTATTATATCCGTTGCCCAGTGAACGCCCGCGACCAGTCTGCCGATCACCATAAACGCCGAGAAAGATATCGCAAAGGCGTACACGATATATCTTACGGTTTTGCTTTTGCACCTTCGTTTTATTTGCAAAATCAAAGTCGGCATTACCGATAATACCAAAAGCGTTGTTGATGACGGATAGGACGCCTCCATAAAACCGTCTATCGGTACCGGGCGGTAGTTTATCGGTATCATCTCAAATAATATATACGCCGCGATAACTAAGATATAGTAAACTCCCAAAAGTATGATATCGGGATCGACCTTAAACAGGCTTCTTCGGCGTATCAGCTGAACCAGACCGAAAACACCGAAGCCGATGCACACGGCGATCGGCACAAGCCCCAGCCAATCCGTTACGGTATAAAGCCGCATATTTACACCTGTGAGCTGATGGAACCAAGTATTGAACGCCGCAAAGCCGACTGCTGTTCCGCGCTGTCCGACGTTTTGAACATCAACGCCGGTAATCAAAAACGTCCACACAACAAACGCGGCAAGCAGGCCGACGCCGGTCAATAAAAATCTTTTAGCTTTCATATCATCTGTCCTTTCGTTTGCGAATTACACTTTGAAAGTAACAGATTTGTGTAAAAAAGTAAAGAATCGCTCCGTCACATCAGTGACACGATTCGTGTCACGCGATAAGCGCTATATTTCCGTGCAAAATGATCCTGATTATCCCGATAACGACCAAATGCGCCGGGTAATAAATATAGAACAGCCACTTCATTCCCTTCCAGCTTCCGCGCTCGCCGTTGTATTGGAACAAGAACGGGATCGAAATAAAGGTGAACATCTGGAGTATGCCGTAAAGCTTATCTATCGCGAAGAAATAGACAGCCGCGTAGACCGCCGTCCAAAATATAATGTCGATCGCCTGCCTTTTGAAGTTTCCCCTGTGCTCGTAAATGAAGAAAGGCGCCATAACCGCGATCGAAGACCAATCGGACGGCAGCGCGAGGATACACGCACCGAAGATGATAACGAACTTCCACACCGTGGATATATTCTTTATATGCGTTGCAAAAATAACTACCGCCGCAAGAAAGAGCGACCACATCACGCTTGTGCGGTTGAGCACTCCTGCGGACAGATCAAAGAACGGGATACCGAACGCAAAATCATAAGCGAAATGAGATATCACCGCAAAAATCAAAAGCCGTGACAGATACTTGCGTTTATTGTGCGTATAAAAACAGCCCTCGGCGATAAAGAACCACATTATCGGCGCGGTCAGCCTGCCGATAATATGCAGGGCGATCACCCACCATACCTTTTGGAACCCAGGGAAAAACGCCCACGTAAGGTGATCGACAGTCATTGCGATTATCGCGATCAGCTTAAGCTGATTGCCGTTTAGATATTTTTTTAGAGCTTTGCTTTTCATAGTTTTCCTCTTTGTTTCGGATGTGTTAAGGATTTTTACTTTTTTGATAATAACTAGAAAACACCGCGCAGACTTTGCCTAAAAATCTGCGCAGTGTAATATTTTCATCTCTTGACCGTTTTTTACTGCAGCCAAACGATATCGGTGTCTGTTGCGATGTTGTCGATGCTGTAAAGCGCGATAACGTGTTCGGGCTTTGTCTGCTCTACCAGCTTTGACGCGCTGAGCTTATAGTAGCGCGGGTCGATAAGGATGACACGGCTGTAATTCTCGGCTAAGAACGGCGCGAGGCTGTGGCTGAAGCTGTCCTTTATCAACAGCACCGTTCCGCCCTTGGCGTTTGAATTGCAAATCTCGGTATAGGCGTGGTTGCCGTCGATAAACACCGGATACTTATCGTCCTCATCAAGGTGGTTGTAAAAATACATTGAGTGATATACGTCCTCTTTTTTGCCCTCAACGATTTTTAAGGTGATATTTTCCTCGGTATTTTTCGGATTATTATAAATCTGTATCGAGTCGGGCTTTGTCAGCCAAAAACCGCTTGTTGAATAGGTCGTGCCGTAAAAGCCCTCGTAGCTCTGAATAACAAAGGTTTCCTTTGGAACGGGCTGAGTTCCGAGCTGCTCGCAGAGCTTTACATAAGCGTCATACGCGCCCAAGGTCGTCCAGTGATGGTCGGTGCGGTAGTAAAGCTGCTCGCCTTCGGCATACTTTTGCTTGAAGGTTTCGCGCAGATCAACAAAATCAACGCCGCTTTCCGCGAGCGTCTTTGCGGACTCGTCAAGGTGTTTATCATCATTGTAGCTGTCGTGTATAACAGGCAGCTTATCGTTTGCGATATATCCCGTTGACGGCGCGAACATTACGGTCATGGGAGTGTCGCCGATCTTTTTTTTGAAATCAGCCAGCGTTTT
>CADBXH010000206.1 GCA_902798605.1 uncultured Ruminococcus sp.
TTGGGATATCCGTTGCGATCGCTGCTTCATTGTTGAGAATGGTATCGAAATACACCTCGACCTCATTATATCCGATCAGACTGGAAGGCTTGATGTCGAAGGTCACGGTCAGACCGGACTGCGAAACCGTGTAATCGGTGTTGGCAACAAGCTGCTTTGTATCGTCAAGCATCAGGGAAGCTGTTTTGTAGCTGAGCCCTTTCGTCATTGTATCTGTGATTTTATATACCTTCATCACCTCAAGATCCTCTCTGAGAGAAGGAATAGAAGTCTTGATTTTCCAGTTAACGGTGTCACCGATTTTCTTTGTTGTATCAATACCCTCTGTGCCCTTTGATCCGCTGAGAACATACTTATGGATAGCAGGCTTTTCATTGCTTAGCTCTAACGTATTATTAAGCACCACTTTACCGCCAACAGGCTTACTATTGGAAACTGTAGTCCATCCGGTAATCATTTGACCATCAGCATTGATATAGAAGGGAGTTGTGACGTCTCTTACGAGGATATATTCAGCGCTCGGAGCCTTTGTTTCTACCAAGCGGTAGAACTTGCTTGAATCAAGAGAAGCGATTTCTATCATTCCGTTGCCGCCGGATTTTACGGTTGCGATCCTTGTCTGGTATGTACTGCCGTTGGTGCTTTCATCAAGTCTGAATTCAGCATTTGCAAGAGCATTTCCTGTAGAAAGGTCTTTTTTAAGAATCTTGATGTCCGAATAACTGGTCTGGTTCTTGGGATAAGAATGAACATCATAAAGCCATTCTGTACCATCTGCGTTTGTGAGCGGAAGCGAGAGAACAAACGGCGCGATTTTCTTGGTGATTTGAGTTGGTCCGGAACCCTCCTCTACATAATAGATACCAAGAGGCAAATCACTGAAAGTCGCAACACCATTTGTATCTGTAGTTCTGTTGATCTGACTGCCGATAGCCGCCATTGTCTTTGCTTCTGCTGCAGTAGGAAGCGAAACCCCGTCCGGAGTAAAATAGTTTGATAACTCCCCTATTTTTTTGATAGTAAATGTTACACCGGACAAGCGAGTTGCATCCGAAGGAATATATTGCTCATCATTCTTTTCACCCGTACCGCCGTGTGTTGCAGTGGAAGAATCGCTCATTTCATATTTATAAAGCGTAAGCGACGCTTTCTTTGTGTAGTCTATGTTATATTTCATAGTTGCTGCGCTCGCGGTAAAACCAATACTCAAACATGAAAGTAAAACGACTATCGCAAGCGAAAAAGATAAAATCTTTGTGAGATAACTCTTATTAACCATTTTGATTCTCCTTTTTCTTTATATTATTTTGTGTATGGTATTTTCTTACGACGATAAAAGTAAAAAGTCCGTAAAAAGCTAAACAAAAGACTCCAATAACAAGTAAAATAACACCGATACCTCCGGTCTGGGGCATATCGGGAACAAGGTTATTAATAATATCCTTTGTACTGCCCGGAAGGTGCGTTTTGCTGTTCACCTCGACACAAGCGACACCTGACATCAGGCTGTAGTGCTCAGGCGCCTCCACCTCGGCGATCCAGTATTCACGCTTGCCGTTCTCAACGCCGTTTATATTTTTCCCTTCCTCATCGGTGGAAAAGGAACCGTAAGCAAGTCCCATGAAGGAAACGTTGCCGTTTTCATCGGATACCGCTGTCTTCAGCTCATTCTTCTGCGCTCTCGCGTCCTCCTCGGTCGCATACAGCGCAAACTTGGCGCCGCTCAGCTTTTTGTTACCGTCGGTCTTTACGAACAGGTAACCGCCGGTATGTACCGTAGGCGTTTCGGAATTGACGTCGTAGGTAGACTCGCTGCCGACGATATTGGTATAGGTCAGCTTTGAGGTGTTGGGGATATCCTCTGCAAGAGGAGCGTCATCGGTCAGCATGGTATTGTAATAGATGATGATCTCCTGCGCCCCCGCAAGCTTTTCGGGGACAAATACAAAACGGACATTCAAATCGTCCACAATCTCCACAGAATAATCCACTTTCTCTTTCAGAAGCGTCTTATCATCAAGATAAACCTCTGCGGAAGCGTAGCGGATCCCCTTTGACATTGTATCGGTCACAGTGTAGGTTTGCAATTTTCTGACTAAATCCTCCGAAGGGACTGTTGTTCTTATCTTCCAGTAAACGGTGTCGCCGAAGGACGCGGTATTGTCGATTCCCTCTAAGCCCTTTTCTTCATGCAAAATATACTTGTGGATAATAGGCTTTTCGTTTTTGACGACCAGCGTGTTGTTTTCAACCGTCTGTCCGTCAACAGGCTTGCCGCTTTTGTCGATGGAAGTCCATCCGGAGATCATATCGCCTGTCGGGTCGATATAAAACTCGTAATAAACGGAACCGTCAAGTATATAACTGTCATCTGATGCTTTGGTCT
>CADBXH010000207.1 GCA_902798605.1 uncultured Ruminococcus sp.
CGTTGATGATGTCGGTCAGGTCAAGGTAATGGGAGAGACTTGGAGCGCGATTTCAAAATCCGCTCCTGTTCTTAAAGACAGCAAAATAAAGGTGCTTTCCATAGAAGGCGTAAAACTCAATGTTGAGCCCGAAAATAAGGAGGATTAATTATGGGATCGATCATAGGAATAGTTGTAATTTGTATAATAGCATTGATAATATTGATTCTTATTGTACGCAATATCAAAGTAGTACCTCAGGCGCACGCGTTTGTTATTGAGCGCCTCGGAACATACCATGTTACTTGGGAGACCGGACTTCACCTTAAAGTCCCGTTTATCGACAGGATATCAAAGAGAGTATCGCTCAAAGAGCAGGTTGTTGATTTCCCGCCGCAGCCCGTTATCACACGCGATAACGTTACGATGCAGATCGATACTGTCGTTTATTTTGAGATAACCGACCCAAAGCTCTATACCTACGGCGTAGAGCGTCCTTTGAGCGCTATCGAAAACCTCACAGCCACAACTCTGAGGAACATCATCGGCGATCTGGAGCTTGATAACACCCTTACCTCGCGCGATACTATCAATGACAAGATCAGGATCATCCTTGACGAGGCTACCGACGCATGGGGTATCCGCGTTATCCGCGTAGAGCTCAAAAACATCCTTCCCCCGCGCGAGATCCAAGACGCAATGGAAAAGCAGATGAAGGCAGAGCGTGAAAGACGTGCACGCATCCTCGACGCGGAGGGTGAAAAGCGCAGTCAGATCCTTGTTGCCGAAGGTCTTAAGGAATCCGCTATCTTAAAGGCGGACGCTGTTAAGGAACAGAAGATCCGTGAAGCACAGGGTGAAGCGGAGGCTATCCTCACCGTACAAAAGGCTAACGCCGACGCTTTAAGAATGCTCAACGAAGCTGCTCCGACTGATAAGATCATTCAGCTCAAAAGCCTTGAAGCGTTCGAAAAAGCTGCGGACGGCAAGGCTACAAAGATCATTATTCCTTCCGATATCCAGGGGCTTGCGGGCAGCGTTACCGCTATAAAAGAAATCTGGAAAGACGAAAAATAACAGAAAACCACAGGTGATTATTTGTACTGGATAGAACTTCTTTGGTACTTTATAATAATTTCATTTCTCGGCTGGCTTTTCAGCGGATTGTATCATTATATAAGCGAAAAAAAGTTTTATAACGAAGGCTTTTTAACACTCCCGTTTTGTCCGGCTTACGGAGCGGGAGCGTTGATTTGCTGGCTTTTGTTAAGTCCCTTGACCCATAACTTTTTTATTCTGTTTGTCGGTTCTGCGCTCATTTTATCGTTTTTTACCCTGTTGGCAGGATTTTTGGGCAAAAAGATACTCGGCTGCAAGCCTTGGGATTTTTCTTCAATGCGCTTTAATATCGGCAGTTATTTGACGATACCTTTTATACTGGTGTTGGGCTTGGGCGGAGCTTTCTCCGTAAAAATGCTGATACCTCTTATAAAGCTGCTTATCGATCAGATACCTGATCTAATCAGTATGATTATATCTCTGTCGATCGCGCTGGCGATACTTATCGACTATATATTCTCTTTTGTTACGATATTCAGGCTGAAAAAGAGGATAACCACCGCAAAGTATGACTCGCAATTTTTAAATGATGATGTGTCCGAGGAGCAGTTAAAAGAGATTGAGTCAAATTACAATAAAATATTTACATTAAATATTTTGCGCAAAAGGATGACCAATGCCTTTCCCGAGCTTCGCAGAACAGCTTATATCAAAAAGGTAAAGGAAAAGCTTGACGAGGTCAAAGAGGAAAACAACAAGCAGTATGAGCCTTATTATGAGAATAAAGAGGATAAGCCGTTTGCTTCCGGTCTTTGTTTTGCAAAGCTATTTATTCTTTTGCTTTTGGGTTCGTTTGTCGGCTTTTGTATCGAAACCGTCTACGCGCTTATTGTAGAAGGGCATTTTGAGCTTAGAGTAGGAGTGGTCTACGGCCCGTTTATCCCCGTATACGGCGGCGGAGCGGTACTAATGACCCTTGTGCTCTACAAGCTATACAAGCTCAGTGATACTCTCGTGTTTATTATCAGCGCGGCGCTGGGAGCGTTTTTTGAATTCATATGCTCATGGGCGCAAGAGACTTTTTTAGGGACCGTTTCTTGGGACTACAGCGATATGCCGCTTAATATCGGCGGCAGAACGTGCTTGCTGTATTCGTTTTTCTGGGGCTTTTTAGGCTTGATATGGCTGAGGTACATCTATCCCTTTACTTCAAGGCTGATCGAAAAGATTCCAAAAAAGCAGGGCTCTATCATAGTTGTTGTCGTGTTTATTTTTATGGTGTATAACGCGGTTATTACTGTGTCGGCGATTTACCGATACAATCAACGCGCTATGGGTAATCCTC
>CADBXH010000208.1 GCA_902798605.1 uncultured Ruminococcus sp.
TGGAAGAATAACACAAAAGAAAAAAGCGTATCAAGCAAATAACTCTGCGTAAAATCCACAAAAAACCTTTTTATTGTTTGTTTCTGTTATTCATATTAATGATTGATTTTTCAACTAAATTAAAATATATTTTACTTGCAAAAGCAAATTGAAATGGAGGAAAATCATTATGAAACAGACAATAAAAAAGTCGCTGGCAATCATATTTGCCGCTTTGATCACAAGTGCAACTGCCGCTATGCTTACGGGCTGCGGTGGGGAAAATAAAGAATCCAACAGTGCTGCAACGACCGTTGCGGCAACAACTGTTGCCAAAACAACCGGTTCCAATGGACAAAGCAGCAACGCAAATCAGGCTCAGGGCAATCAGAACTCGCAATCTGCCGAGAGCAACGGCTCTGATAACGGCAGTTCACAGTCCGATGACGGCTATATTGACCAGCAGACAGCTATTGCCAATGTTAAGCAACAGGCAGGCTCCGGCGCGACCATTATCAGCTCCACAAAGGGCTATGCCCCCGACGGCTTGAAGGCGTGGGTTATCGTTGTGCAGCCCGTAACCAATAATGACAGTACAGATACCGTGACCTATTACTCAGGCTATCAGTTCTGCTATCCCGAAGACTGAGCTAATACGTTTCCGTACAACAAGCTCCTATCATAAAAATCTGCTGCCATGCCGAAGTGTTTTTCGGCATGGCGGTTTTTGCGTGACATTCATTGCCGCCCTGCTTCATCAGTGGAGCAGAGATATTGCAATCACACAGATATTTGTAAATCCGGTAATGACATTTCATCATGTTTGTGGTATAATAAACGAAGGAAAAAATCTTGATTCAAAAGGCGTAAAATATTGCGTTTATTATACGCCGCTCTCAGCGAACAAATGGATATGACAGAAACAAAATAAATACAATAATCTGCATGAAAAGGATAGGCTTAGACATGAGAAAAAAACTGCTGATACTATGGGCTTGTATAGCGTTGGCAATCATATCTTCTGTTGTAGTTGTGGTTGCCGTCGGCAGCCGGTATACACTTCATACCAATACATTTTTGGGAACAGATACTTTGCCGCAAACTGAGATCAGTCTGAGTGACGAGAATGTTGTGCGCATGACGGACGTCCGAATGGAAAACGAGGAGCTTGTCGTCGAGTTTGAAGCGCTGAACCCCGGAAAGACAATCGTGAAAATCAGCTATGAGTACGGGGACGACGTTATACCGATGCTCGAAAGAACCTTTGAGGTGAATTTCTTAGGCACTCTGCTTGATTACACAGACGGCAATATGAAGTTCAACGGATTTCAGTTCATCATTTACGCTGCGCTTGCAGTGCTTTTTGTCATCCAGTTTGTTATGCTGTGGATGTTCAATGACTATAGGAAAAATGGCGATTTTTCCTATCCGATGATTGCCTGCGGCGGTATCGGACTCTACAATTTAGTGATGTTTGCGTATATCCTCTACAGGCTGCTTAACAACTTTATTGATTCGGTCAGCACGCTGTTAATGCTGATAACCGAAACAGGACTTCTGTTCCTTTTCGGATTGACTCCGGTTATGCTCGTCATTTCTGTAATGCTTGCTGTCAGCAATATATGGCTGATGCGAAACGAAGGCAGAAGACCCGTCAATACGCTCGGAATTATTTTTGCGATTCTGTGGTTTGCCGGAATGGTTCTTACGCTTGGCTCAGGCTACCTGTTTATGCTTTGGGGAATACAATATCCGGAATCTCTCCGTCTGATTCTGATTTATTTGATTGCGTACTTTGAGTGTATGCTCCTGTCAACCGTCACGTGTACATATCTTGCTACGAAATACACCCCTGCGCCTGACCGCGATTATATCATCATCCTCGGATGCGGAATCAGGAAGGACGGAGGACTGACGCCGCTCTTAAAAGGGCGTGTTGACAGCGCCGTTGCGTTCGGGAAGAAGCAATACGAGCAAACCGGTAAGCACGCCGTGTATGTTCCCTCGGGAGGGCAAGGCGACGATGAAGTGATATCCGAAAGCGAAGCAATGAAAAACTATCTGCTCGGTATCGGCATTCCGCCGGAGCAGATTATCCTCGAGGACAAAAGCGTGAACACAATGCAGAATATGCAGTTTTCCAAAAAAGTCATCGAAGACCACGGCGGCGCGCTTGAAAACAAAAAGGTTGCCTTTGCCACAACCAACTATCACGTTTTCCGCGGATATATTCTCGCCCGTAAGAATGGTTTTGAGGCGAAGGGTATTTCCGCAAAAACAAAACCGTATTTTTATTTCAACGCTTTTCTGCGTGAATTCATCGGCTTGCTTGTCGACCAAAAATGGAATCATATAGCGTACATCGCCTTAATCGTAGCCCTGATTCTCACGAAACAATGGATAATAAAAGCAAAAGCATTTTAAAAAGATTGACTGACAAAGTATCCGGCGGGATAAACCTGACATGGCCGAAGGTTATTATCGCAGCGGTTATCGCAGGCGTGATTACCGCTGTGATCGCGATTATCCCACAGTTTCGCTATACATCTTTTATCGGCATTACCGTGTCGTTTGAAGTATGGGTGTTGTTCGGTATCATCATAATTATGAACAGCAAGTCAAACCTTGATTCGGCATTAAAGTGCTTTGTGTTTTTTCTGATAAGTCAACCGCTGGTCTATCTGATTCAGGTGCCTTTCAGCGAGCTGGGCTGGCAGTTGTTCGGATACTACAGATATTGGTTTATGTGGACGCTCCTCTGCTTCCCGATGGGCTTTGTCGGCTATTGGATGAAAAAAGACAAGTGGTGGGGATACCTGATTCTCCTGCCGATGATCGCATTGACAGCTATGTCTTACGCAACCTATTTTTCGGATTTTCTCTTTTATCTGCCGAGGTTTATTCTGCTTTCCGTGTTTTGCGCGGCTGCAATGATACTTTATCCCGTTGTCATCTTTAAGAACAGGGCAATCAAGGCGGTCGGAGCGGCTGTCGGCGGCGCAGCGGTTATCGCCATAACGGTTTTCTGTCTGCTCAACCCTCCGGTTTACAGCACAGAGATCATGTCAAACAGCGAGGAGCAGACGCTGAATGATTCTTATACCGTATCTCTTGCCGATGATAGCTACGGCAACGTCAAAATCGTCTATATGGAAGATGTTGAGGATTATATGCTTCACGCTGATTTCAGAAAAGGGGCAGCTGCTCACGCAGCCGC
>CADBXH010000209.1 GCA_902798605.1 uncultured Ruminococcus sp.
TGCTGTCAAAAATATTCCATCGCTCCGATGCTTGTTTTACTGTCATCATTTCAGCCATACAATTACTCCTTAGTTTAGATTAAGATTATTATACCCTATAATTCAGAATAATACAAGCGCTTTTCGGAATAATATGAAATATTTTCAGAATAATATAGTTAATATTCAGAACAATAAACCTAATATCAGATTAATAGATTCTATTGTTCAACATAAATCAGCTCTATTGGTTTACTTTGAATTTCCATATATATCCATAATTCTGACCCGTCACAGATAACATTGAAAAACTGGCAAAAATTCTGCTTCGCTATGTTGGACTTGCACAACAGAATGGACTGGAGATAGTACATATTGACGAAGAAATATTCGTCAGCGGTGTATATCCGCAAGGGGTATAAATCAGGCTCGGTGTAATTTCTGTTACGCCGAACCTATTTTTCGTTGTATTTTTTGCTGTGATTTAAAAATATTCGTTGTATTTTTTGTGATTAAGTGTTATACTGATATTAGATTTACAAAAGGTGTTGATGATATGTATCGCTCTGCAATTGAAAAATTAAAGAAATGGAAAGACAGTTACTTCCGCAAACCCTTAATCATTGAAGGTGCGCGTCAGGTTGGCAAGACATGGCTGATGAAGGAATTCGGAAAAGAATGTTATAAAAAGACTGTCTATATCAACTTTGATTCCAACAGACAAATGAGGGAATTGTTTTCCTCAGATCTGAATATAGAGAGAATTATCATGGGGCTGGAAATTTATTCCGATATAACGATTACACCCGATGACACGCTGATAATCTTTGACGAGGTGCAAGAGGTTCCTGCCGCTCTCAGCAGTCTTAAATACTTTTATGAGAATGCTCCGCAGTATCATATTATCTGTGCCGGATCCTTGCTCGGTATCGCTCTGCATGAAGGCACTTCTTTTCCTGTCGGCAAGGTGGATTTTCTCAAGCTCTATCCCCTGTCGTTTGACGAGTTTTTATTGGGAACCGGTTACGATAAGCTTTACAAGTTACTCAACAGCGGCGACTATGCACTTATCAGCTCTTTTTCCGAGCAGTTTATTTACCTGTTGAAGCAATATTATTTTATTGGAGGTATGCCGGAGGTTGTTCTGCGTTTTTCGCATAACAAAGATTTCAACGAGGTACGCGAAGTGCAAAAACGAATTCTCGAAGCATACGAACAGGATTTCTCCAAACACGCGCCGTCGGAGATTGTCCCAAAAATCAGAATGGTATGGAACAGCATTCCCTCACAACTCGCCAAAGAAAACAAAAAATTTATTTACGGCGTTGTGCGCGAGGGTGGCAGAGCCAAGGATTTTGAGACAGCGATTATGTGGTTGTCTGACTGCGGACTTGTTCACAAGGTCAGCCGCATTACAACACCGAATATTCCGTTGAAAGCCTATGAAGATTTAAAAGCATTCAAGCTGTTTTTGCTTGATGTAGGACTGCTCGGCTGTATGTCGGGAATCAGTAAAAGCGTTCTCCTTGACGGCAACGATATGTTCAAGGAATTCAAAGGAGCATTGACAGAACAATATGTCCTGCAACAGCTGAAAGCCACCTCTGATTTTGGTATCTACTACTATACCAACGACCGCAACAGCTGTGAGATCGATTTCCTGCTCGACGATGGTGAAAAAGTCATTCCGTTGGAAGTCAAAGCGGAAGAAAACCTCAAAGCTAAAAGTCTGAAAATCTATCGGGACAAATACAAACCTGCGCTCAGTATCAGAGCTTCAATGGCAAATTACCGGGAAGATGATGACGGGCTGGTAAATGTGCCGCTGTATATGATTAATTCAATAACATTTTCTAATATTTCAAATTAAACACTTACTAAAACAGCAAACAGGCTCAGTGTGCTTTTTTACGCTGAGCCTGTTGTTTAGTTTATTGAACGAAAATTTTTAGAGGTCGCGTCAGATTTTCCGCTGAGTTGAGCGGCGTATTTGCGAACGGTATTGCGGTTAAAGTTGATTGTCGTAACCCGCTTCACGTCGCATTTGTATGAAACCTGATTGCCGTCGTTATTGAAGCGATAGCCGACGCCGCTGTTCGTCTCGGTGACTTCCTTGCTCTTGATGCGTGCCATGCGGCGGAATGTCTCAGCCAATCTTTGACGGTAGCGGTTCAAGCTGATCTCGCCGTCCAAATCAAGCGGAAGGTTATACTTTACTTTGTTGATTGCCTCAGACAGTTTTTCTCTTTGGTCGAGCAAATACACCGCAAACTCAATCATCTCATTGAGCTTCGACCTTACGAATCATGGTACGGAGTTGCCTGCAGTTCGCACGATAAGGGCAAGGCCGTTAAGGATAAGTGCGCGGCAGGTTGTATCGGT
>CADBXH010000210.1 GCA_902798605.1 uncultured Ruminococcus sp.
GTTTTTTCATATTCGATTTTTCTGCAAAAAGTATTCTTCGTTTATTATTTTAACACACTCTAAAAGAAAAATCAAGGAAAGTCAGGGTCAGATTTTATCGACGGCTCTTGACAAATTTTCGGCTTGTTTATAGAATAGAATCAGAACAATTTTGAGGCAGGTGATACGATGGCAAGGCTGATATTTTTAGAGGGTATTTCGGGTGTTGGCAAATCCACAATGGCGCGCTCACTATGTGACGATCTACAATCAAAAGGTCTTTCCGCAAAAGCCTACGTCGAATTTGATTACACCAATCCGATTGATTTTTACTGCGTCGCATATTATACTTCAGAGGAATATGAAATGCTCTGCGCGGAGAATTCAGAAAACGAAAATGCCATTCGCTCCAATACGATAGATGCAGGAACGGCACGACTGATTCATTATTTCAATGAAGATACACCGCTATTCGATGAGCCATTGTTATCGGAATTCATGGAGCGCGAGTTCTGCTACAATCCGCGAAATCCTGTTTCGCTTGAAAAGTACTCCGACGCTTATGTTGCTGTCTGGAAAAACTTCGCGGCAAATCTTGCCGATAACGAAATCATCATTTTTGACGGGTCGCTCCTTCATCATCCGCTCAATGACATGATCCGAAACTACAGCGCTTCAAAAGAATCGGCGCATCGTCACATTCAGATGCTGCTGACTACTTTAGGTGATATCGACTATAGAGTGTATTATCTTCAAACCAAGGATATTGCAAAGCAATTGACAACCGCTCATCTCAACCGAGGTCAACAACCGCCATATAAAACGGAGATTTCCTTTTGGCAAAAGAGGTTTGACTATGATTTGTTTATGCTGAAAAATATTGAGCACCGATCTTTTGTTATTGATAATCAGTGGGAGTCTGTTAAAAAAGAAATCCTGAAAGCCATTCGCTAAAAAAGTGTATTCTTTGACTAAGCGCCGCAAAAATTGAGACGCGCTCAAAAATCGTCGACACCGCGCAAAAATCCTCAGTCGGGTACTCACCCTACTTTCCGTAACAAATCGCACACAGGGCGACACACGGCGAAACAGGGCTGAAAAAACAGCTCTGCCCTTTATTCTTAACAGTGCCTTTGTTGCTCAAGCGTCGCAAAAAATGAGACGCGGTCAAAAATCGCCGACACCGCGCAAACGTCCTCGGTCGTGTACGTATCCTACTTCCCTCAATAAATCGCACACAGGGCGACACACGGCGAAACATGCCTGAGAAAACCCATTACACTGAATAATCCTCAAAAGAGTTGCAGCCCTATTCTTTCAGGGCTGCGATTTTGATTATTCTACCGTATGCAATGCCTCCACCATCAATCTTACGCCCAATCGAAAGCCGTTGATAAAGCCTTCACATTCGTTCAGACAATTCAGCTCAGTCACTGCGTCTTTGAATTTCCCGAACAGCTCGATCTCGCTTTCGTTCATCGTTTCTTTGAGCGCTGCGTCATGCCTGAGAATCAACTTCGCAAGCCTGTCGCTTTCGCTGTCCTTCTTGATGTCGCGTTCGAATGGGTGGATGTTTCCGTAAAATAGTTCTCTGATCGTATCCATGCCGATACCTCCTTTTAGCACAACAGCATACCACAGAAAACGGAAAAGTCCAGACTTTTTGTGAATAACCTTCTTGTTTTTCACTTGACTAATCGCCACGGAATGAGTACAATAAAACCTAGAGAGGAGGTCGCTGTTATGACTGAAACAGAAATTGCAAAACGTCAGCGTTCAGTAAAGATTGCAAAGGCTATCAATAGTATTGAAGGCGTTCCGATTCCTGAAGAAACAAACGAATTCTTTCGTCAATGGATTAACGGTGAAATAACCGATGAACAGTTGACTGAAATAATGCTTTCTATGTGCAAGAGGATTTGATATGAGCAAATATGACATCTATCTTCTGGAAAACAGCAAAGTACTGAAAAATAAACTCGGAATCAACAACGAGGCTGCTCTTGATCAAGCGGAATCCATTATGGCAAACACAAAAATGGCACTGCTTTTCAACAGCGGCTTCTCCGACTTCTCATCCAAGGGTGTTTGTGCAATTCACAAAACTATTTTCGGAGACGTGTACGACTGGGCGGGAGAATATCGAATTATCAACGTCCAGAAACGCGAACCGCTCCTTGCCGGCAAAAGTGTTTGGTATTCCAATTGGGAAGATATTGATAGAGATTTGAAATCCGCTTGGAAGAAAATCGACGAGGTTCATTGGTCAAATCTGTCGCATGATGAATTCGCTAAGTCTGTTGCGCATTTATTTCCAGCCATCTGGCAGGCTCATCCGTTCAGAGAGGGCAACACTCGAACCATCGTTATACTGATTGCAC
>CADBXH010000211.1 GCA_902798605.1 uncultured Ruminococcus sp.
AGACTCAATCACGGCAACTTCATCTGGTCATCGTACTTCGCGGTCGGTATATTCTGCGCTGTCTCGATGTACAAGCACAATAAGCTCGTGCAGACAAACAGAAAGGACGCGGTGATAATAACCTCCGCGATACTCGGCGCGCATTTTATGGGCTGGGTGAACTACGTGTTCGACCTTCTCAACGGCGGAAGACCGTTTTAAGCAAAAAAACGTGAATGTATTTCACTAATATTTCACGGCTTGGTGATATATAACGCCAAAAGTCCGTTTTGTTATTTATTTGTTATTTAAAAGATAAAAATTTTGTAATTTTTCTATTATTATTTATTTTTATATGCTATAATAAATTGACCAAAAATATTACAAAGGGGAATTATTATGAAAAGATTTATCACAGCGACAATGGCGGCTTTGATCTTCGTACTCGCGTTCGCGGGCTGCGGCTCAAAATCTGCCGACTTAAAAAAAGTTATGGGCGACATCAACGCAAAGTACGCCGACGCTACAAAGGGCTTGAAGGAGCTTACAGCGGTTGAGGATCTCGACAAATACTACACGATCCCCTCAAAGGATGTTAAGCAGTTCGCGGCAGAGATCAATCCCGACACATCATCCGCTCCCGTAGAGATCGTTCTTGTAGAGGCTAACGATAAGGCGGCTGCCGACGAAGTAAAGAAGGCTCTCGACGCGAGATTCCAGTCTATCAAGAGCACCTACGCTTCTTACAGCCCCGAAGAGGTAGAGCTTGTAAACAAGTGCGACGTGACCCAGAACGGCAACTTTGTTACAATGGTAGTCGCAAATGATTACGCCGGAATTATGGAGATCGTAAACGCGGCCATCAAATAAGTAAAAACATTTAAGTGCTTGCACAATAACGTTATAGTCAAGGGTAAACACAGTGGATAATTACGATTTAAATGGTTATGATTTAGATAACTTTGATTACGACAGATACAAACAAAGGGCTGAGAACAGCAATCGCAACCGTAACCGCAAAAAGACTTATAAAAAGAGGACGCGCAACAGAATAATCATCATCGGTGTTTTCTTGGTGATATTCATTCTTTTCGCGGTTTTGGTAGTCTCGTGCTCAAACGCGGTGTGCGGAAAGAAGGGTGACAAGGCTCAGGCTTCCGATCAGGAGGCTCAGGCTTCTCAGAACGCTCAGGAGGCTATGGCTACCCAGCCGGCTACCGAGCCCGCGAACGATCTCAACTTTGTTAAGCCGCAGATCAAAGACGACGGAAAGACAAACGGAATGAACGACGGCGGACTTTACGTCTGGAACAAGCAGGCGTTTGAGCTGTTCTTCGGTAACGACACGATGGGCGAGAGGTACGCGGAGCTTATGAACAAGGCCGCCGATAACCTCGGAACATCCATCAAGACATATTCTATCGTCGTGCCAAATCACACAGAGATGGGTCTGCCCGACAGGCTCAAAAATACCGACGAAGGAGCGAGCACACAGCCCCAGGATGTCTACATCAAGGCTGCGTATTCCGCTATGTCCGACAAGGTACATCCCGTCAACGCCTACAACAAGCTTTCCGAGCATTGCAACGACTACATCTACTTTGCTTCCGACCATCACTGGACGGGCTTGGGCGCTTATTACGCCTATGCGGCATTTGCCGAGAACGCAAAGCTCCCGGTGCTCAAGCTTTCGGATTGTACCGAGGGTAAGATCGAGGGCTTCCAGGGCACATTCACGGGTATGGTTTCGACCGAGCTCAATAAGGACACGGTGTCTTACTGGAAGTTCCCGTATCAGGTAACGGATGACATCACCAATTCCAACGGCGAAACGCTCCAGGTCGACAGCACATACTACGAGGATTCCGACGGCTACGGCGTGTTCATCTACGGCGATAACCCGCTCGAGGTCATCAAGAGCCAGAGTCCTTCGGCGAGCAAGGAAAAGGTCGCGATAATCCACGAGAGCTACGGCAACGCCTTCGTTCCGTATCTCACCTACAATTTCAGCGAGGTCTATTCAATAGATTTCAGAAGCTGGAACGGAAGCCTCAAAACCTTCTGCCAGCAAAAGGGTATCACAAACGTGATCTTCCTTAACGGAGTAATGAGCTCGGCAACGCAAGTCCAGCTCGACTCTATAGAAAATATACTTTAACAAAAACAGCCTGTTGATCTTTCAGCAGGCTGTTATAAGTTAAGCACTTAGGAACAAGTGCCTGATTTACGGAGAGCGATATGAAAAAAGATATGACTCCCTGCCAAAGGGCGGAGAGAAGCATTACAAAAACATACCGCAAGCAGATATGGAACCCGTTTATCCGCGCGGTCAGGGAATACGAGCTGATAAA
>CADBXH010000212.1 GCA_902798605.1 uncultured Ruminococcus sp.
GATATGACAGTGACCCCTATATTTGTGAAAAAAGGCAGAAGTTTTACAATGGTTCGGTTTGAAATTTCTAAATAAATGGAATGGGGGTACAAATTTGTACCCTGAGACAGTGAGGCAGGTGAGGAATTCTGAGTGATGAATATAGTTTGATCGGCAACGAGGATAACCATGTTGTCATGGATAATCGTCTGATCGAATCGAAACAGATGATGCCGCTAAACGCCGCAAAGATCGTGCGTATGGCGGTGGCGAGGATTACTTATGAGGACGATGAATTCCGCACATATAGTTGCTCTATTACGGAGCTGGCAGAGTTTTTGCGCGTAACAAAAAGCAACCTATATCACGATATCCGATGGATGTGTGATGTTCTGGAGAGAAGCTATGTTTTTGTCAGTACGGATGATCCTCAGAAGCCATGGGATAGGCTCCAGTGGATCGATAACGCGAATTATGACGGAAAAGGAACACTTACGTTGCAGTTATCCAAAGATGTTGAACCTTACCTTCTTGGCTTGCGAAAATGCTATACGCAGTATCGGCTTCGCAATATCGTTGATTTCAGTTCATTTTATGCGATCCGTCTTTATGAGATGCTGATTCATCAGATAAATATAATGGATTACAATAGGAGTGAAACCGTCACCTATACCGTCAGTGAATTGCGGGAACTGTTATTTTGTGAGAATAAACTCCTGCGATTTGCTGATTTTCGGCGTAAGGTTTTGAATGTTGCAATTAGAGAAATCAATGAGAAGTCAGACATATATATTGCAATGTCTTTGTTAAAAAAGGGAAAGGAGTATCAGAAGATCATATTTGATATCCGGGTGAATAAGAATCCGGAAAACCGAAACAGTCCGATTTATTCTATTGTCAGCAAACAAAAACTCCGGCTAAATGATAATCACAAATGTGAGTAGCCTATGCTTAGTAATGATTGAGCAGGGGCTATTCTTTTTTTGTTTTGCGGGTAGAATCACCTCGGAGAGCGCAGCTCTCCAATTACCTAATTATTACTAATTATATTAATTATATAATTAGAGAAGCCAAAAGTCTCATAGGCAAGCCGTTTTCGTCTTTTATATGTGACCTTTCCAAACCGTTCATATGACCTTTACAAACTGTTTATGTGACCTTTCCAAACCGCAAATGTGACCTTTCCAAACCGTATATGTGACCTTTTCAAACCGATGCGGAAAGAATGTGGAAGTTGAATTTGCGCTCAAAAAGCGAGATTTTGATACAAAAACGGCTTTATTTTTTTATACGAGCAACAAAGTCAGCGAGAAAAAATGTTTCTGTATGGTATAATAGTCGCAGGGTTAATTTGAAATAGCCGAATTTAATCCGTTGTCCGCTGATTGGATGGAGCGGCTCGGAAAAACAACTAACAGGCATAGTCGATACGGCAGTGATTACTGCGGTATGGGCTGTGCCTTTATTTTTTTTGAAAAGGAGTTTTGCAGTATGCCAAGGAAGAAGCAGGTTGAAGCTGAAACAGAGATATTATCTGTTGCGGAGAACGAATTGACACCGGAGGGCGCACTTGAGCAGTTTATAGAAGACAATGACATTCATCATTCATCAGAAGAAACGGCGGTAACGGAATTGGAAGATGTATTGAGTGAGAATGATGCCTCCGCTGAAGAATCGCAGGAAGAAGTGAAACCGGATGAAAAAATCGAGTCCGCGACTGTACTTGATGATGCTGAGTATTTTGCCTTGTCCAACAATCAGTCTCAGGGGATGACGCGTGAGATGTATACGCTGTTTAACGGCGCGCAGTTTTCAGGGACGGTTTTGACAGGTAGATTGACAGGGGTAGAGCGGACTCCGCTTGGGATCGTTGCCGGCGTCAGCTACAACAAAAACGACGGTACGCTCAACAACCTCAACGGCGTTTCGGTAAAGATCAACGCCGATAACATGGGGCTTCGGATGGATTTGATCCGCAGGGGCATAACAGAACGCAATGAACGAAACGGTCTCCATCCGTCCGAAGCTATGTTTGAAGCGCAGGTAAGAAACTATCAGTTCCGCTTTCTCAGAAGAATGCTTGGCGCGAAAATCGATTTTATCACTGAAAGTATCATCGAAGAAGCAAACACAGTGGTCGGCAACCGTGAGAAGGCGATGGAGCTACAGCGGGCAAATTTCACGGTTCAAAGGGGAAGAGAGCGCGCCCGCTACGGCAAGGGCGACGTGATCCTTTCCAGGGTTCTCCGAGTGGCAGATAACGCATTGATCGTAGAAGTGTCGGGATATGAGGTCGCGATGACCATTCGGCAGGTAACGCCGATGGCGGTCATCTTGACGGAG
>CADBXH010000213.1:0-552 GCA_902798605.1 uncultured Ruminococcus sp.
AGATCCGCGACGCCCTCGACGGCCACCGTCGCCGAGGAGGCGCCGTCGTGAATCGTCGCGCTGCGAGGCAGTTCGCGAAAGTTGACGAACTCGGCCGCCGTTCCGCCGAGCGAAAACGGAACGACCAGATCGCCGTCGATTCCGTTGCGGGAGAACGTGAACGAGCCGGTTCCGTCCGCTTCGGAAAACGCGGCGGACGCCGCCACGGAAACCGTGCCGTTGAAAAACGTGCCGACGCCTTCGCGGACGGCCGATCCGACCGCGTTGGCCGCGAGCGCGGCGAACGAATACGTCCGGTCGGCCGGAAGGGACGCCGGGACGGCCGCTTCCAGGACCGTTTCGGGATCGCCGTCGATAACAGCCTGCCTGAACGCGTTTATCAGCTCGATCGTCACTCCCTTTGACACAAGCCACTTTACGAGCTTGTTCCTTACGCTGCTGCCGCTGAGGGCGTTTACGGCGGTTTTTAGCGCTATATAATCGGTTTTGCTTCTCAGCCTTTCCGCCGCGGAATATGAGGTCAGCTCAAAATCCTTGTCCTTGTCGCTCTCG
>CADBXH010000213.1:594-2901 GCA_902798605.1 uncultured Ruminococcus sp.
AGCGCCGTGGTCAGCGCCCTGGGCGCAGTGGATATACTGAGCCTTACCGTTTGCCGCTGCCTGAAAGATCGCGTTGAATAACGCGCCGGCGTTCGCGTTTTGCAGGATCTCGTCATACCAAAGTCCGCTGTTGCACGGATGAATGAAGTCAACATCGCCGCCGAGCTGTGAGCTGCCGTAATAGTTATTGTCGCTCGTATATTGCAGACTTACGTCAAGGCGTATCTTTAGCAGGTCTTTGAGCAGCTTTTTGTCATCGCTTGAGGCGTTATACAGCGTATACCCGCGGATAATGCGGTTATACCTTACCGTGCCGCCGTCGCAGTCCCAGCCGCCGATATCGCGGACGTTCTGCATACTTCCGGTCTTGATGACCCTGCACGCGCCGAGCGGCTTTAATACGCCCGTCGCAGTGATCGACGAATTCTTTTTTTCGGTAAATACACTCTCGGTATTCGGGGTAAGGTTATAAATACTCGTAGTACCACTGCCCGCGGTCATGGTGAGCGTTCCTCCGTTATCCCTGTCTGCAACGGTAAGCTCTCCCGAGCTCGTATCAACAGACGCTCCGGCGGGGCTCCAGTTGCCCTGGACCTCTTGAGTTTCGTACCCTTTGATACAGGATATGTACTTTGTATTGCCTACTGTTTCGATCTTGGCGCCGAAGGGCTTCGCGACTCCGTCCGAGGTAGCCGTGATCGCTGTATAACCGTCAGCGACAGCCGTTACCGTCACCTTTTTACCGCTGTATGACGCGGCGGCTTTTGTTGGGTCTGAAACATTTACCGCTGTGATATTTTCGGAAAAAGTGAGCTCCGCGGTCCCTTCGGCGGTGTATTCTACCTCGTCAACAAAACGCCTTACGCCGTTGCTGCGCTGATCCCACGTTTTGTTTTGCGGTTCCACACCGGTGTGTATGCCCTGTATTGCCGCCGCCATTTGCGGAAGTGTCAGAGCGCCCGGCTGTCCTGTCTTTGAACGGACAGAGCTTCCGACGGCTGTGATGTCGTTTTTTAACGCAGCCATTTCATCAGTAAGAGCCATTTCGCACCTCCGATATCAAGGATCCGATAAGGTTATCAGTCTGCGCTTTTGTATACGCGTCGGTGATACCGTAGCCCGAAAGCGTTGTCGATTTGTCGGCTTTTGCGGAGTCGATGTCATCGAGCTCGTCGTCAACATATCCCTCAAGCTCAGACACTTTTACGTTTACAAAATCTCTCACCGCGCCGACAGTCGGATAATTCAAATCGCCGTCGCCTGTCTGAGACTGGTTTGAAATCGCGGATCTTTTGTTGATAACATCCTCCTTTGCGCTGATGTCCACCATTCCGGCGATCTCTTCCTTGTCGTCTTCGGTCAAAACATACCGTTCGCCCTCAATGATCTCGCGCGCTTCCTCTAAAAGCTGGGGGACAGTGCCGCGTGAATCATCTGTTACAACGGCGTCGTCAAGAACAGACGGGTTGACCCTGATCCACAGCGGATAGGGGAGAGTGAGCACCTTTGCCCGTGAGCTGTCGTAAATTGTAACTTCAACATTGATGTCCATCCTGCTGCGAAAATGAAGGTCGTCGATCGGGATGATTATCTTTCCGTTTTCATCTACCGTGCAGGCGATGCTGCTGTTTATAAGCTTTTTTGTTCTGCGTTCGACAATAGACGCCGCCGCGGTCGAGCCTTCGCCGATCTCGAGCGGTCGATCGCCCTGCGTCAGAGTTAATTCGATCACCCGCGAATTAACATTGTTGACGTGGCTGACCAGAACCCGCTTGGGCGGAAGACTCCGGTTGATGTCATAAATCAGTTTGATGTTTTTTATTTCCATTTTTACCTCCTGAATAATTTGAAATCGGAGAAGAAACACTCCTCCATTAATAGTTCCAAATCAGGAAAAATTGCATACTTTTGTGCAATTTAAAAATAAATAGTTTTAAAATAGCAATAATTAAGAAAGCCAAAGCAAAATACAGTCTGGAACGCCGCGGACATATTTGACAAGCAATTTGTTTGAAGATATAATTGATTCAGAAATAATGATCGGGAAAAGATATGGTTATGATAAAAACAAACAGTTTTAAACCCGCTATGGACTTGATATACCTTGTATCCTGCGCGGTAAATAACAAAAAACCTGATAAAAAAACAGTTTCGGAGATGGATCTGTCCGCCGTCCAAAGGTCGGCGCTTGAGCATTCTTTTTCCGTAGCGGCGGCTTGCGCGCTGGAGCAGGTGTTCACACTGCCGGAGGATCTAAAAGAGGAAAAATATAAGGCTATCCGCAGGCTTACCTTGCTCAATGTTGAG
>CADBXH010000214.1 GCA_902798605.1 uncultured Ruminococcus sp.
TTTGTTCGCAGGTCGTGGTTTTCCCACACCATTTAGGTCCTTCCACCAACACGGCGCCTTTCCCTTCCAGCTTATTCTTTAATAGCTTATCGGCAATTCTCGGCTTATAGTCTTTCAAAACTACACCCTCTTTTTGCAAGTGGTTTTCTAATTTCAATTATACCCAAGCAAATCCTATTGTCAATGGTTTTCGGTAATTTATTAGTTGCATTTTCGGTAATTTGTATAATTGTTATTCGGCAATATGTTTAACATTATTTGGGTAATATATCACATTCAAAAAAAGGAGAGCCGATGTTGCTCTCCTTTTTTATATTTTATGAAACTCTGTCGAGGTTATACCGCCAAGCCGTATGTATACACAACACGCCCGATTTGCTCCTTTGAAGCCGACGAACTCCGCATAAAATCTGTTTGTCGTACATGCCACATGACGTTTACCATCTGACCGCCGACGGAACCTGCTTCTCTTGAAGAGAGGTCGCCGTTGTAGCCCTGCTTGAGGTTTACGCCGACTTCGTTGGCGCACTCCATCTTGAAACGGTTCATGGCTTCCTTTGCCTCGGGTACGTTGATCTGATTATTATTGTTTGACATGGTTTTTTCTCCTTATTTCTATCTATCTCAAGCGGCGGATTGCCTTCGCAATTTGTCGCCGCATTAGTAGTGTTTGGAGAAATTCATTTTTTATGATTTGTAAATATTGTCAGTTATTATACGGTGACAAAACGAAGGTGCTGTTCGGGATAATCCGTGCTGCCGCGTGAAAACTCCCCTGCCTGTGCATCGCTCAGGTTCAGGGGAGCTTGTTGTATTATTTGTTATTGTCCGATTCGATAAACCGTAGAATATCGTTATACACGCGCAGCTTCTCTTTTTCGTGAAGGATATCGTGGCGCATGCCCTTGTACAGCCGGCAGCGCACGTCGGTGTATCCGATGTTTTTCATCAGCCGCATCGCTTCCACGAATTTTCGGCGGGACAAGGTGCATGGGTCGTCCTCAACGGAGAAAAACCTCACGGGCATATCGGGATTTTGAGGGGTGTAACCGCCCGTATACGCGAGCATCGCCATTCTGAGCATCTCCTCATAGCCGTTCAGGGTGAAGTTGAAGCGGCACAGCGGGTCGTTGTTATGCTCGATGACGGCTTCACGTTCGGAGTTTGTCTGGGCGTTTCTCAACCCCTCGTATCTGTACTTTCTCTCATAGGAAACACCCATGATGAGCTTTTTGGCGAGCGGAGAGCGTGAACGTTTGCCTTCGATCGCCTTTAACAGCTTCAAGACGCGCAGACCTTTTTTGATATTGTCGGAGCGCGACGGAGAACCTGTGAACCTGTGAACCTGTCAGGCAGAGCTTGCTGATATCCGCGTCATATTTTCTGATGTAGCAGCGCGCCGCAAGCGCGCCCCTGCTGTGACCCAGCAGGGTGACCGGAAAGTCGCTTCTGCCGCAATGTTGAGCCGCGTAATTTTTGATGTCCAGCGTGATCTCGTGCAGAACCTCCACCAGCGCGGCGGTGCCGCCCTGATAAAAATAACCTCTGTCCTATGGGTCGATAATACTTTCGCCGTGTCCGCGGTGGTCGTTGATGATCGTCAAAAAGCCGTTGGATGCGAGAAAACGCATAAAAGCGATATAACGCCCTTTGTGCTCATTTTTGCCGTGTACCAGCTGAACGATACCCCTGATATCCTTCGGGTTTTCAGGTTCAACGCGCAGAACGCAGATCGGCAGATGGTTTGTGTTGGAAATGTGCGTGTCTTTTGTTTCTGTCAGATTGGTGATTTTAGTCATTCGGCAGGTTCATCTCTTAATACTTCGTGACGGATGATTTTCAGTGTTTATTTGACATATCCGCTCCTGCTGCCCGTTCAGGGCAAACGCAGAAAAGGAGAGCTTTTTGAAGGCTCTCCTTTTGGGTGTTTATGGTTTTATTATTTTATCAAATCGGTTTCGTCTTCTTCCTTGGGGGGACTTGTCAGGATAACGTCCTCGGTTTGAAATTTGATGACTTCAAGCACGGTGTGCTCATATTTTTCTTTATTCATCGAATCGTTCCTCTTGTTAATTAACCCCTGGTCACATTCGCGCCGGGTTCGATCGTGATCGTTCCGCAGGTGCCTTTAATTCCGTTTCCGATTGCCTGAGCGTTTTCGCCCTTTATCGCGGTCACAAGGATAACGTCCTTTGTGATGGTGATGTCTAAGCAACTCGCTCCGCCATATTCTTCGAGGTATCCGCCGCTGCCGAACCCGCGCCGTCTGGACCGCCTATGGCAGTGACCGTTCCGCC
>CADBXH010000215.1 GCA_902798605.1 uncultured Ruminococcus sp.
CAAAAGGTCAAAAAGAAAAAAGAACGTAAGCCTGCCTCCCGCGGATTTATCGCCGCGGTTCTCGCGATAACGATCCTTTGCTCAGGGGCACGCGGCTTCGGCGGCGGACTGTTAGCGAAGAACCTCAGCACCCAGACAAACGGTAACGTTACGATCCATCAGGTGACCGGCGGTACCGAGGGCAAAAACACAAGCTCGGTAAGCGCGACAACGACTTCCGAGATCGTAAAAAAGACAGCGGACAGCGTTGTTGAGATCGCCACAGAGGGCGTAGTAACAGGCAACTTTGCCCAGCAGTATGTGACCAAGGGCGCGGGCTCGGGTGTAATAATTTCGGCAGACGGTTACATCATCACAAACCACCATGTAATCGAAGACGCAAAGACCATCAAGGTAACGCTTCGCGACGGTCAGACTTCATATGACGCTACCCTTATCGGCAGCGACGAGGATAACGACATCGCGCTCCTCAAGGTCAACGCGGAAGGCCTTACACCCGCGACCTTCGGCGACAGCTCATCACTCGCGGTAGGCGACTATGTTGTAGCGATCGGCAACCCGCTCGGTACTCTCGGCGGAACCGTAACCGACGGCATTATCTCAGCGCTTGCCCGTGAGGTTACTATAGAAGGCAAAAATATGACTCTGCTCCAGACAAACGCCCAGATCAGCCCCGGTAACTCAGGCGGCGGCTTGTTCAACGCAAACGGCGAGCTTGTCGGTGTTGTAAACGCCAAGGACAGCGCCACAGAGGTAGAGGGTATCGCGTTCGCTATCCCCATCAACAATGTTATCGACCTCATCAAAGACCTTCAGAACTACGGTTATGTAACAGGCAAGATCGACCTCGGTATGGAATTTGTTGACATCAATTCTGAGGACACAGCTTTCTATTACGGCGTAAACCAGCTCGGCTGCTATGTACTTTCGGTAACAGCAGGCTCTAGCGCGGAAAAAGCCGGCTTTACCCGCGGCGATCTTATCACAGCGGTAAACGGCAAGGAAGTTGAAAGCTCCACGGATATCAGCAAGGCTTTGCAGGACAGCAAGGTCGGAGACACAGTGACCCTTACGGTATCGCGCTCGGGTCAGACAAAGGATATCCAGCTGCAGCTTGAGGAATATGTTCCCTCTGCAAAGCCCAACAGCGATTCTTATCAGCAGCAACAGCCTCAGCAGCAGATGCCGCAGGATGACGGATCGGATCTTTGGGAACGCATTTTCGGAAGATAACGCCATTTTGCTATAAAATTCTCCTTGAAATACGGAGCCGTGAAATATCGCGGCTCTGTATACTTTTTTAAATAATTGTGTTGACATAATACTTCAATATGTTACAATAAAAATAAAGGAACAGGAGGGTTCGATATGGCAAAAGAAATCGTAAAATATGAAAAGAAAAATAACATTAAAAACTATATCTTTGACGGTATTTTCCTCACGCTTCTCGGCATTGCGATGCTTGTTTGGCCAAACGACGCGCTAAAGGTGCTGTGCTATGTTTCCGGCGGAGTATTCGCCGTGATGGGCTTTGTCAGGTTAGCGTTTTTTTTGATGAGCTCAAAAGAGGAAAAGCTCGTATCGGTATTGTTGCTCTCGCTCTTTTTGCTTGCGGCGGGATTCACACTTATCATAGCGGCGGATTTCTTCGTCAAGATATTCTTTGTAGTTACGGGCTTGATTTTGGCATACGGAGCGATTTTGATGTTCGTCCGTATGATACAGCTCCGCAAGGTAAGAGGACCGATGTTTTTCTTTTCTCTTGCTTTCGGGCTGATTTGTCTGATTTTTGCCGTGGTGATCCTTATCAACCCCGAGCAGTTCAGATCGTTCTCTACAAGTTTGCAAGGAGCCGCGCTCATAATTGAGGGAATGGGAATGATAATCGTTCTCAGGAACCTAAAGCTCACACTTACCGCAAGCGAAAGTGTAATATAAAAGGCGAATATAAAGAACACAAATAATTCCATAAAAGAAAAAAACAGCGGCCACAGCTTTCTGTGACCGCTTAGTTTTTGCGTTTATCTTTTTTTATAAAGCACGAGCTCGGGGTTCTTTCCCTCGGCTTCGTAGGTGCATATCAAAATAAAGTCCATATTCGCAAGTACGCCGAAGCACCGGTCTCCGCCGAATTCCGATTCAAGCTGGTTGCCCAAATATGTCGTACCGTCGTCCAGGAACTTCACACTCAAACCGCTCGGCAGGGGATAGGCGAGGTTGACGTAGCTGCCGACAAGGGCGTTGAGCTTTTCGACCTTCGGCATATCCTCGATACCCAGCGCAGCGCGTTAATCTCGTCGATCAGCTGTTTTTTGAATTCGTCAAACTGACCGTTGTCGCTGAGCTCCTCGTATCTTTTCCAGTAATCGAGCTTGGGCAGATTTTCTCTCATAAACGCCCGCGCCTGCTCCTCGGTAAAGCCTTCCTTTGCCATATGGGGAATACAAACCTCGATCAGCTCGTCCATATCGCTGTATGTGTAATTGCCGTCGGCATAGCACCATTTGCAGTAATCCTCGTTGAGCGTGCCGTCCTTTTCCTTGCTGATAAGAGTATCATCAAGCGGCATTCCGCAGCACTGGCAAATCAGCTGACGCGGCTCACCCAGCAGAGTGTTGATCGAAACATTAAATTCCTTCGAGAGCAGTTTAAGAGTCTCCGTATTCGGTGTAGTTTCGCCGTTTTCCCAGCGGGAAACAGCCTGACGCGTAACAAAAATCTTTTCAGCCAGCTCGTCCTGCGACAGCCCGCTTTTTGTCCTTAGTTCAAGTAAAATATCTTTCGTTTCCATACTGCCACCTCCTGTATATATAATAACATCTACAGCGCTAAATAACAAGCAACCCGCAGTTGCGTTATCATATTACAAACCCAATTCCGGTTTAGTATGTGTATCTTTCTTTTCTGCTTTTGGCTCTGGCAATGGCTCCGTCCCATTCGGCCTGCTCTTCCTCAGTTTGAACTTCGAGCCCGTACCTGATCGGTAATGGCCTGCCGTCGTCGTTAATATGAACACAAATAAGATACGCGTGATTGATTGCGAAGCGTTCGCCGGTTACAAGCTCCTCAAGATATGTGTCGACCCTCACCTCAAGGGAAGTGTTGCCGACATATGTGACCCTGCCCTTGAGCACAACTACCTGATTAATTTTAGCGCCGTGCTTGAAAACAAGGTTATCAACGGCGCAGGTCGTAACAAGCCCGCCGCAGTGCCGCATAGCGGTCAATGCCGCGACCTCGTCTATCCATTCCATCAGCCTTCCGCCGAACAGCCTGATTTGACCGTTGATGTCTTTAGATTGAATAATTTTTGAGCTCTCTGTTATTGAGTCGGATACTTTTTTCTTCTCTACTTTTTGCTTCATACTCTGATAACTCCTTAAATAATTGATTTCAATTGAAAAACTAAGCGGATTTTGGATTCCCGTATTCTCTCAGCATAGCTTTTTCAGAAATGACCCACTGCTTACCGAATTTACATACATCAATACCGTTTACAAGTTTTCCGTATTGGATCGCTTTTCTGAGGGTACTTTCGTTTAGTCCCCACAGTAAAGTCGCGTCCGAAAAGGCAATCAATCCGTCAAATGGCGTTTCAATGGTCTTGCCGTTTTCAAACAATTCGTTACAGGACAGATCAAGCTCGTCATTCCAAATGATCCCGTAACCGCCGACATCGACCTCAACCGACGAAAAAAGCTCCGGCTGATCTTCTAACGCCTGAAAAACAGTCCATTTAGACAATAGGGGTTTAATATCATATATTTTTGTGATCCCTTCCGCAAACTGCACGCATAAGCGCAGATCCGGCATAGGGTTAACAGCTTTTACCTTGTGAAACATTTGATCAACTCCTTATTCAAGCGGAGAAAGTGTTTTGAATTCCTGCGTATCCCAAATCAATAACAAATCAGATTTGTGGATAGATATCCATTCTCTTAC
>CADBXH010000216.1 GCA_902798605.1 uncultured Ruminococcus sp.
GATTTGTATTCCACCGGATTTTTTGACTATGTCAACACGGGCGTGCTCGTTATAGAGTGGAGCGAAAACATCGAGGGCGCTTTACCCGATAACGCGCTTAAAATCACTATCTCTCGCGGAGAAAATGATGATCAAAGGATTTTTGAGATAGAGGGAACAGATAAATGTTAATTCTCGCAATAGACACCTCGGCAACAGCGGCTTCCGTCTGCCTTGCCCGGGAGGATAAGATACTCGGCAGTTTTTACACGAACACTGCCCTGACGCACAGCCAGACGCTTGTTCCGATGGTCGAGCAGGTTTTAAAAACGACTCAGACCGATGTTGATGAGCTCGACTGCATAGCTGTCAACGCGGGTCCCGGCTCGTTTACCGGTGTGCGTATCGGCGTAGCGGCGGCAAAGGGTATCGCGTTCAAGAATAACTTGCCGTGCGTATCGGTTTCTACGCTCGAGAGTATGGCGTACAATATGCTCGGAAGCGACTGCGTTGTATGCGCCGTTATGGACGCGAGGTGTTCTCAGGTGTACAACGCGCTGTTCAAAATCAGCGGCGATAAGGTCGAGAGACTGTGCGAGGACAGAGCGCTGGCGCTTTCGGAGTTGACGCCGGAGCTGGAGAAAATAAGCGAAAAGATCATACTTGTCGGCGATGGCGCGGATCTGACCGCAAAATACCTTGAAAATTCGCTTTCTAACGTGTTTTTGGCGCCGGTCAATAACCAGATTCAAAATGCGTCTTCGACCGCTATGGCGGCGATTAAGAGCATTTGCGAGAATAAAACAATAACGCCAGCGGAGCTTATGCCGACATACTTGCGGCTTCCGCAGGCTCAAAGAGAGTTAAATAAGAAATTAGGGAGAGTAGAGTAATGATAGCACTTGGATGTGATCACGGCGGATTTAATCTTATTACCGCCATCAAAAAGTATCTTGATGAAAAAGGAATCGAGTACAAGGAGTTCGGCACGTTCAGCGAGGACAGCGTGGATTATCCGATCTATGCCTACAAAGTCGCAAAGGCTGTGACAAGCGGCGAATGTGAGCTTGGTATCCTCTGCTGCGGAACCGGAATCGGGATCTCGATGGCTGCCAACAAGGTCAAGGGAGTAAGAGCGGCGGTAGTCAACAACGAGTTTGGAGCCGAGATGACAAGACGCCATAATCACGCCAATATCCTATGTATGGGCGGACGTGTTATGAGTGAGGAAGACGCGGTAAAATATACCGATATTTTCCTCAACACCCCCGAGGAGGGCGGAAGACACGACAAACGCGTCGCAATGCTCACCGAAATCGAGAACGGTACGTTTGAGGTTGAGGAATAAGTAATAAGTTATAAGAATAGCTGCCATCGAATATGTTCGGTGACAGCTATGTTTTTTTGCCTAAATAATTAAACTCTAAACTTTCAACTCTAAATTCTATTTATACTTTACGCTGTCGATAACAAGCTCGGATTCATGATCTTCATGATCCGGATGATCAACATAGCCGTTTTGGTAATATTCATCCTCATCATACCATGTTATCACGCCGAGAAGATAAATATAGTCGCCGATATATACGCAGCGGTCAACGGGAGTGTTGCCGGCGTAGTAGCCGAATTCATCGGAAACGTAGTTATCGATAACATTTATTTTTCCGTTATCTACCCTGAAATTCAGCACTCCGCTGTGACGCTCTATAGTTGATTCTTCTTCATAGGAGCTGTTTGGATACTGATAAGCGTCGGAGTCGTCAATGTTACTGTAATTGTATTTTTCATAATTGAGCGGTATCGCAAAATCTCCTCTGTCAAAGTTAACAAGCAGAGCCTTGGGGTCGTTCTGAACCGCTGAGGAGCAATAATCATAAATCTTGGTATCGAGCACCTTCGGAGCGCTTTTGTCGCTGATATCAAAGGTTACGATTTTTACGCCGTTGTTAGTGCTTGTCAATGATACGCCGCTGTCCGTTGAGCCGTAGCCGATACCGAGGATAGTGTTTTTGTCAACAGGAACGATCAAGGTGGAATATCCGCTGATATTTACCGAGCCGGTGATTTCGGGATCTCGCGGGTCGGAAAGGTCAATGATAAAAAGCGGATCTATTTCCTCGTAGGTAATGACAAACGCCGTGTCCTCTACATACCTGACAGCACGTATATCTTCGTTTTTTGCAAAGCCTGTGACCTTGCCCAAGCATCTGAGCTTGGAATCAAGCACATAAAGGTTGTTGGTTTTTGTTCCCGCCTTGCTCGTAGATGTTGTTGAAACTCTCACATTACCGTCGTAT
>CADBXH010000217.1 GCA_902798605.1 uncultured Ruminococcus sp.
CCGAGGCGGTGATTGCGGTAGTGCCGATAAGCAGTGCGAAAGCTAAAAGCATTACCAGGGCTGTTGTAAATCTTCTTTTCATGGTTTTTCCTCCTTTTGTTATGAATTTAGAAAATTTAAGCCTGTTTTATCTGCACCTGTTTTACAGGATTGCATTTGTAAAAATTCTTTGCCGCTAAAAACCCCTGCGGCGAAGGGATAAAATAAGAGGTCCGTCGATTTCGCTCAAATCGACCGCGCCGAAAGCTCGGCTGTCGTCGGTATCTTCCCGGTAATCGTTGAGGATAAACGCCTTTCCTTCTTCGACCGTGTACGGATAGCGGACGGTCGAATTCTCCGCTTGATAGGTCGGATAATAAATATCCTCCGACGCAATAGCGCCGTTGACCAGCAATTCGCCCTTCTCGCTGATATCAATTACGTTGCCCGGCAGTCCGACGACTCTGCCCGTGCGGGTCTTACCATCGTGCCTATACAGCACCGCAGCATTCAGATACGGGCGCTGGAGCTTCAGCGAAACTACCAGATCGCCGTCGTTGACCGCAGGGTGCATATTGTTCCCGTAGTTGATCGAGATTCCGAGAACAAAGGCGAAAACCAGCCATACCGCAAGAGCGATCACCGCGAGCTTGATCAGCAGGCTGATCGCAAGCCGCTTAGTCGATAAGGGCTTTGGAGGCTCCTTATTATTTCTTGCTTTTTCATCAGGGGGGCGTCCCCGGATCTCTTCTTTGTTTCTTTTGGGTTTCATTATTTTTCCCGTTTTCTAAAAAAAAGGAATCTATTTTTCCGTTTTAAGATTACAATTATTTATTATAATGATAACACAGGAATACCCAAAAGTCAATAGAAAACTATATATATAGTATAAAAAACTTTGACTTTCTGCATTTTTTATGAATAAAATTCAATATTCTCTTTCAGGCTGTTAGATTGAATATCTGTAAATGATCAATAAACAATATTTCAGAAGATGGATGTTTTCGGTACAAATGATACCTTAAATCTCAAAGATGTTTATCTGCCAATCTTACTATTAAAATTCGGATAAGCGTAGAAAAAGACAAATCCGAACCCGTCTCCAACTGGGAGAAGGTTCGGATTATCTTCGCTTGTCCTATCCGTATAAAAAAGATTTTGTTCGGAGGGAATGCGTCAGGGACTTGAACTCCCGAAGTCATAGCCTGTTCTAATACTGCAAATCAGACATCCTGTTTTGACTCTATCTTCGCAAACACCGCCGGTTGAATATCCATTTCCAACACGCCATTTTGATTTTGGCGCACAGGAGAGATGACTTCGCAAACTATTTGTTTGCCGCTTTCGGTATTGTTGAAGCAAATATTGTCACCCTCTCGGATTTCCTGATGCTTTTCGTCGTTGAGCCGCAGTTCAATTGTCGTTTGTCCGCTCTCTATCTTCGCAAACACCGCCGGTTGAATATCCATTTTGTGTGAAACACACAGGCAGCTGTTTTTGCCCGTGAACAGGTTGATATAATTCTTTCCTGCCGCCTCCACTACCCGTTTCAGAATGGTCTGATAGCAAGTCTTGACGCGGTCGTTGCTCTTCTTATAATACTCATCCTTTTGCAGCCAAAACTTCCACGCCAAATGGATATACTCCACGACGCGCGCAGCGGAATCGATCGGCGTTCGTCCCGATTCGCACAGCAGATCCACCAGCTTCTCATTGATATGATAGACCTTGTCGCAGTAATCATACAGTCCGTCGAAGGAATCCAAATATTCCTTCAGTACATTGATATCACTCCAATAGACAAGGGACTGCTTTCCCGAAGACAACAGCAGCGAGGGATAACCGTTTTCCTGATAGTACAACTTCAATGCCAAGAGAAACACATCCAAGCGGTCGTTACCGACGGACTTTTTGGTGTTGTTCAGTCCTCCTGTAACGGGCATAACGGAAATATTGTTGGGATGGTAGGTGAGATTGTTCATCATGTTCCACAGGTCTTTCGATATCTCTTTTTCCTCCGGTGTTCCTTCGATGAGATTCTCGAGATACAAAAGATGAATCGCCTTAAAATTAAAGTCGATATCTCCCTTAAGGTCAATTGTTTTCCCATGGGCGTATTCATAGCATAAGCCGCTTTTACTGTTGGGTTTTATTTTTTCCCCGTACACTGCCTTATACAATGAAAGTGCGTCCGCATTGCAGTCAAACTCGTCATTATAGAGTTTACCCGACTTCGGCAGCACACATCCTGCCCAAAACGTTTT
>CADBXH010000218.1 GCA_902798605.1 uncultured Ruminococcus sp.
TCATCGGCTTTCCGCCGACAAACACTTCAAAATTGCCAAAGCAGCGGATTTCAAGCCGCGCTCCGTCCCGATCGACAGGCGTCCTGAGATGATTCAGGACCTCTCTCAAATCGTTATCGCTGAAGGGCTTCAGAAGATAACCGCTGACAAAGAGCTTAAAGGCTTCAAGCGCATATTCGCTGTAAGCAGTTACCATAACGAGATTTGTTTTCGGGCTGATACGCTTTGCCCTTTCGGCTATTTCAAGTCCGTTTTTACCCTTTAAATGTATATCCAGAAAGGCAATATCAAAACTGTTTTCTTTAAGCTGCTTTACAGCGCTGTTATAATCATCCGCTTCGCTGTATTCGTTTTTTGCAGACAATATTCTCTCAAGCGAATCTTTCAATTCGTCTCTTAAATACGCCTCGTCATCAACGATGAGTATTTTCATTGACTTTACCCCTCAAACACCTTCATGGTAACAACGGTGCCTTTGCTTGTTTCACTTTTGATATCAAGCGTACCGTCGCACATTAGATTCAGCCTTTCCTTTGTGTTCTTGATACCGACGTGCTCTGTCTGCGTTTCGTCATCTAAAATATGTGTGTCAAATCCCGCGCCGTTATCCGAGATTTGAATAACGTGCGCTTTGCCTTTCCTGTACGTTTTTATGGTGATAATTCCGTTATCAGCGCCGCCGGCTCTCAGTCCGTGCTCAAGCGCGTTTTCCACGATCGTCTGAACGGAAAACGGCGGAACACTGAAATCGTCGTCCTGAACGTCGAACACATATCGGATACTGTCCCCAAAGCGTTTTTGCTGCATATATGCGTAGTGTTTTACAAGGTCAAGCTCGCTTTTTACGGGAACGCAGTCTCCTTTGTTCATCAGATCCGTGCTGTCTCTGAGATAGCCTGCAAATTCTTCAACGGTTTCTACCGCCTCTTCCGGCGCCTTGCGTATCAAGTGCTTAATGACCGAAAGACTGTTGAATACAAAATGCGGTTGGATCTGACGGTTAAACAGCCGTATGCGTTCCTCTGCCAACTGCTTTTCTATTTCTATATTGTTCTGCACATATTCAATTTCAAACGTAATAAAGAGCGTCAATGCCGAGAGCACCATTGAGAGATAGGTGAACGATACGCCGTAGTGAAACGATTGTACCACGACCGCAATAACGGGAAGAATCAGATATACTAAAGCGGCGATCTTTTCAAATGTGTGCAGATACTTTAGATACTCCAGTACAACGCCAAAGGTGATTACGATACCGACAAACGCAATCATGCCCGGTAAAACACCGAACGCAAGGCGGTAGTATGTATTCCTTTCGTCAAACGTATAGATGAATTCGTGGAATAGATTGATAACGAGAAGTGTCGTTCCTATCACGAAAAGAGCCCATTCGATATATTTCCAGAAAAGGCCCCTGACGCCGGAACGCATCTCGAATATATGTGTGATAAACTCCGCAACAAGAGGCATAGTAAGAAAAGCGAAGAAAAAAGCCGCGAAGTTTGCAATGCGAACAATATAGAAGCCTGCGTCGCTCGTATCGCCGCGAAACAGCCAAGCTATAGCGTCGCTTATCATCAGTAATGCGGAAACGAGCATTAAAGCAATCATCTTATATGAAAGTTTTTTATTCCGGCTTCTGCTGATCCGGATAACGAATGCTGCGATCAGGCAGAAAAATGCGCCCCATAATTCAACTGCGCAATGGATGTATTGTAATATGGTCATATCAGTTTTCCTTCACAGCCGACTCTTCTTTGTTTTTATAGTATTTAAAATGCCAAAGCAGAATCGGGATATAGGTAAGAGCAGGCAGGAAAAAGCCGAGATATTTGTAATCCGACTGCACCAGCATATTGAATATCCCGTGATAGATCATTGCCAGTGTGAGCAGCGCGAAGGTGCCGCAGTAAAACAGTTTTTTCTTCTTTTTCACGAAGCATATCCCGTAACCTACCGCGACGGTGCATACGGCGTGCATCAGGGCCGTCGCAAAGCCCCTGATGATCGCCCATCCGATCGTAACATTTTCAACGTTCTGAACGAGAACGACCATGTTTTCAAACATGGCGAAGCCTACGCCGGTCGCAAAGGCGATCGGCATGACACGGTCTCGGTCATTAGAGAAAACAACGGCATAGAACAGTACGGGGAGCGCCTTTACGATCTCTTCGCTGATCGGTGTGATCGTTGTTGTAACGTACAGTATATCGTCTTCGCACAGACCGAGCAGGATCGTG
>CADBXH010000219.1 GCA_902798605.1 uncultured Ruminococcus sp.
TGTTTTTAAAATCAATGCCGATCTTTTGAAAAGCAATTTTTACGGCATTCTTTTAGCCGCGAGCATTGTGATCGGTTTTGTGTTTATCGGCTCTATGGTTATTTCGGTTATATTCAGCTTTCTCGGGTTTTATCAGGCCTCAAAGGAAGAGGATGACTTCAAAAAGGCTATGATATGCGCAATTATTGTCGGTGTATTATCGCTGATCGGGTACTTTTTTCAGATCCCCAACGGAACAGTCTACACTATTTTCAGCGCGGCGGGCACTATCTTTGAGATGTTCGTTATGATATACTCGATATCCGGTCTTATAAATATCAGTGTCAGACATAAGCGTACCGATTTGGTTGAAACAGGAGATAAGCTGTTAAAATTCCTTGTAATAACCTATATTATTTCTTCCATAGACGCGCTTGTTATTAGGATTTTTGAGTTATCGACGCACGCGAAAATAATTTCGGTCATAGTCGGTATTATAGATTTTGTACTCACGGTCGTTCAATTTGTTCTTTATATCAGATATTTAACGCAGACCTTGCAGATGTTCAAGCTCGGTGACGGGGAATAGACGATGAATGGTATAGTAAATAGTATAAACAACAGAAAAGATAAAGTCAGACAAACGGCTTGGGTAGTTCCCGCTTGCTTTGGGCTTTCCTGTTTTTTGACACTTTTGGCGATCGTCGTGCTGGTGTTAAGAGGCTTTGATGATATGCGGACGCAGTGGATGTTTTCCATAGGCGCGGATATATTCTGCATGGCGATCTGCACGATGCTGTGCTTCAGCGCGACGCTGAACACAAAGGAGAGCAACGCCGATACCCGCGCTTTTATTTCATTGCTTACAGCAAACGCAATCGCGTTGTTTTTGGATGAGCTCTGCTGGATAGTTCAGGGAATCCCCAATTTAAGGGTGGTCAACCAGATCACGAACGTGTTATTTTATATGACGGGCGCGATCCTTATATATATGTTCTGGGAATACATCCGTCGCGCGCTCAAGCTCACCGACAGACCGATGGTGATGGCGGATTGGTTCGTTACGGGAATGCTTATCCCGTCGCTGCTTTTGTGCCTTATCAACCTTTTTTACCCGCTGTTTTTCACGGTGGATGAAAACGGAGTTTACAGCCGTACCGGTCAGTGGGATGTAAGCCAGATATATCTCAGCATAACGCTGACGGTCGTTATAATAGCGATATTATTTGCCAAGGCTTCCAAAAAAGACCGTTTTGTCGCGATCTCATTTATCGCGATACCTATGGTCAACCAGATCTTCACGATCAGCGTGTTCGGATTATCCACGCAGTACGCCGCAATGACGGTATCTATCGTACTGATCTACGGTGTGTTGTTTGCTGACCGTGAAAAAACACTCGCTTCAACAGAGATGGAGTTGGGCGTCGCCACAAAGATCCAGGCGAATATGCTGCCGAACAACTTCCCGTATTTGCCTGAGAGGACTGAGTTTGACCTGTACGCCTCAATGAGCCCCGCAAAGGATGTTGGCGGAGATTTTTACGACTTCTTTATGGTCGACGATACTCACCTCGCTATGGTCATCGCGGATGTATCGGGCAAGGGAATACCCGCCGCGCTGTTTATGATGGCGTCAAAGATCTTGGTAAAAAATACCGTTATGTCCGGCAAAAGCCCGGGCGAAGCGCTTGCCTCGGTCAATAATCAGGTTTGCTCCAATAATCAAGAGGAAATGTTCGTCACGGTTTGGCTTGGTATTTTGAACCTTGACGACGGAACTCTTGTTACCGCGAATGCCGGCCACGAATATCCGATCATCAAAAAGCCGGACGGCGACTTTGAGGTGAGAAAAACAAAGCACAGCTTTGTAATCGGAGGAATGAGCGGAATCAAATATAAAGAGACGACAACGACGCTCGAGCCCGGCACCAAGCTGTTCGTTGACACCGACGGCGTTCCCGAAGCGGAGAACGTGGATGAAGAACAGTACGGCCTTGACAGATTTATCTCTGTCCTTAATAAAAATAAAGACGCTGAGCCGCAAAAGCTTCTTGAGGCGGTAACCGAGGATGTCGGCATTTTCGCACAGGATCAGCCTCAGTTTGACGATCTTACGATGCTGTGCATCCATTACAAAGGGAAAGAAGAACCGGATATGAAAGAAATAACAATTGACGCAGCTGTTGAAAATATAGAAGTTGTAACGGATTTTATCTCCTATGAATTAGAGCAGATGAACTGTCCGGCGAAGGCGTCAA
>CADBXH010000220.1 GCA_902798605.1 uncultured Ruminococcus sp.
GTCCTATCCAGTCTTTCTGCGTGAACATTCGTCTGGTTCTCGCGGGCGGACACATGGGTCCGCCCCTACGAAAAACCTTAAGTTGACGACATTGCCCCAAAGCTAAAGCGTTGGGGGGGCTTTAAACTAATTATTTAGATGAGGTATTTATGGAACTCACCGAAAAAACGATAGACAGCAAAACAGTTTTTGACGGAAAGATCCTGCACGTCATCCACGATGACGTTGAGCTCCCGAACGGTTCAAAAACAAAGCGCGAGGTGGTTCGCCACCCGGGCGGAGTGTGTATCGCCGCGCTCGACAGAGAAAACGACCTGCTCTTTGTAAAGCAGTTCAGGTATCCATACGCCGAGGAAGTGCTCGAGCTGCCCGCTGGCAAGCTCGAAAAGGGCTCGACCCCGCTCGAAAACGGCAAGCGCGAGCTGCGTGAAGAAACCGGCGCCGAGGGCTATTCATACATTTCGCTCGGTCAGGTCTACCCGTCGCCCGGCTACACAGACGAGATAATCCACCTCTACTGCTGCCGCGTAAAAGAAATAGGCGACAGCTCCCCCGATGACGACGAGTTCCTGAATGTTATAAAAATCCCGCTCGAAAAGGCGGTCGAGATGGTTCTCAACAACCAAATACCCGACTCAAAAACACAGATAGCGGTGCTTAAAACCGCATTGCTTTTAAAGAGCGGAAAAATCTGAGGAAGCCTATGCAGTGTTACTTTGAACTAACAAAACAGCTTAATAATACCGCTGTAGCGCTGGGCTTTTTTGACGGGCTCCACCGCGGCCACCGCAGTGTTATAACGCCCACCGCCAAGCAGAGCGAAAACGGGCTGATCCCCGTGTGCCTTACCTTTGACAAAAGCCCCAAAACGGTCATTTCCGGCTTTGATGTCCCTATGCTTATGACGCACGGCGACAAAATCAAAACGCTTGAAAAGCTCGGTATAGAAAAGACGTTTTTTATCGACTTCAAGTCCATAATGGATATGAGCGCGGAGGAGTTTTTTGATACGGTTATCGCAAGTACGTTAAAGGCGAAAAAGCTTTACTGCGGGTTTAATTACCGCTTCGGCAAAAACGCCGAGGGAGATACCGAAACTCTCGGCAGGCTGTGCAAAAAGTACGGTATAGAGCTGACCGTTGTTCCGCCGTATACGGTGGGAAGAGAGGTGGTCTGCTCAACGCTGATAAAGCAAAAGATCTCCCACGGCAGGGTCGGCGAGGCTAACCTTATGCTCGGCAGTTTGTTCGGCTTTACCGCACCCGTTGAGCACGGCAAAATGCTCGGCAGAGAGCTCGGCACACCCACTATCAACCAGGCGGTTCAGGAGGGGCTTATCCTCCCGAGATTCGGGGTGTACGCGTCAGTCGTAACGCTTGAAAGCGGAGAAAGGTTTTGCGGCGTCACAAACGTCGGCGTAAAGCCCACCGTCGGCGGAGAAAAACCGCTTTGGGAAACTTGGATGCCCAATTACCGCGGCGGCGAGCTCTACGGACAGACAGCGGACGTAAGACTGCTCGACTTTATCCGTGAAGAAAAGAAGTTTGATAACCTGCTCGATTTAAAGAAAGAGATTTTTGCGAACAGCAAGGTAGCCCTCGCGGTTTATGAAAAGCAAGGCTATTGACACAAGTGCTATACTATATATTAGAATATAAAAAAAGGAAGTAATCAAGATGGCAAAAAAGCAATTCAAATCCGAATCCAAGCGTCTGCTTGACCTTATGATCAACTCGATCTACACTCACAAGGAAATTTTCCTGCGCGAGCTGATCTCAAACGCCAGCGACGCGATCGACAAGCTCTGCTTCATCGCCCTGACCGATGACAAGCTCGGTATGACAAGGAGCGATTTCAAGATTTTTATCGAGGCGGACAAGGACAGCCGTGTTTTAAAAATCACCGATAACGGCATCGGTATGGACAAGGACGATTTAGAGAACAACCTCGGCACTATCGCCAATTCCGGCTCGCTCAAATTCAAGCAGGAGCTCGAGAAAAAGCCCGACGATATTGACATAATCGGTCAGTTCGGCGTAGGCTTTTACTCTGCGTTTATGGTTGCTAAGGAGATTACCGTAAATACCAAAAAGTACGGCTCGGACACAGCCTTCTGCTGGCAGTCGAGCGGAGCCGACGGCTATACGATCGAGGAGATCGAAAAGGATAATATCGGTACAGAGATCATCCTTGTTATGAAGGACAACACCGACGACGAAAACTACGATGAGTTT
>CADBXH010000221.1:0-750 GCA_902798605.1 uncultured Ruminococcus sp.
GAAAGACTCTGCGTTCTTCCGCTGTCATACTTGCATCAAACAACTTCACAAACCACATTGATTTACCCTTATACTTCAGGAGCTGGTAAGAAGTATCGGTAACTGCCATTCCTATGGAATCGGTTCCGATATCAAAGCCCACATAATAATCATTGTTATTCAAATCATCATCTCCTATTGACAACAATAATAAATTGATTCATAATATTAGTAATCTCAATATCTTATGGGATTACACTATAAGTTCAAATAAAGCTTTAGCCAACCCGCTGCTAATCGCAGCCATCACAGTGTGTGATTCAAAAGACCCTTTCGAGGGTCTTTTTTCTTTATGCCAGTATGTAAAAGCATTTTACTATAAATGATTATAGCACATTTTACAGTATTTTTCAACGTTTCGAATGAGAGTTTATGCAAAACAAATATATGTCTTAAGAATAACATAACTCAAATCCATCTGTAATGCCATTAAACCCAATAACAACCGACATGCAAAAATTCTAAATCATTTTTTCCGCAACATACTTTTCGACGCTATTACGCTATGGAGTTTTGTATTCTCTTTGATTAGGCGTCTCATTTTTTGAAGTCGTTATTGATTCTGTTTTATACAAAAATTATTTCTTCTTTTTCAACAATAAGCCCGCAGAGGTGTTATCTTTGTATTGCACCGCAAAAAGAATAATATTGAATTTCCAGACGATGACAATTCTCCGACATTATTTGCTCACAAAAAGAATCGCAAATTAT
>CADBXH010000221.1:765-2996 GCA_902798605.1 uncultured Ruminococcus sp.
TTACTCCAGTATCTCAAGACTATACTCTCCGAGCTTAATATTTGTATTGACGATGCCGATGTGATGTTCCAGACTGAAAATGATGATGGAATCCCTTGTATCGCGCGCATACAGAGGCGCGTAACCGCTCTTTTTCATAAGCTGCTGCGCTTCGTCGACAGTGAGATTCAACCCAAAGCAGAGCATGATCACCTTATCACGCGAGATATTTTTCGTCGTCTTGCCTGCCATTATCTCATAACAATAACCTCGGTTCATACCCGAATTGCGAACTACCTCCGCTTTTGTCAGCTTTTTGCGCGCCAGATAGAAATCTATCAGCTCGCTCAGTGAACCGAAAAAGATTTCACTGTCATTCCGGTCAAAGTATTCGTCTACGCTCGGCGTACTCCGAAGGATTTTCATCAAATCATCTGTGCTTTTTTTCATTTTCATCTTCCCTTTTCCTCAATTAGTGATAGAATATAAATATAGTTTACCAATTCTTTTTTCCGAGGTCAATATGTACGTAAATCAATCTCAGCTGTGGGATTTCTCTCTTGTAAGCCAAATCCGCAAAAATCTTGACTTGGTGCAAAACAAATTCACACGCCAACTGATGGTCAGACGCATTTCTCCCGCGGCGGATTATCCAGTTTTACAAACGCTTTGCAGAATCAAGCACCGCAATCTCATGGAAATATACGACGTAAAAACGCAGGACGGCGTTTGTATCTCGCTCTGCGAATATATCAACGGCATGACGCTTGACATGCGGGTGGAGTATTATCAGCCTTTTGACATCAGATCCGCCAAAGATATTCTTTGCCAAATCTGCGACGGCTTGTCACAGCTGCACATTAACGGGATCGTTCACCGTGACATTAAGCCCGGAAATGTCATGATCACGGACGACGGAACGGTAAAAATCATTGATTACAGCATCAGCCGACTTATTAAACCGGAACAACGCAAGGATACAACTGTTCTCGGCACGGCAGGTTACGCTTCTCCCGAACAATTCGGCTTTACACAGACAAACGGGAAAACGGACATCTATGCCTGCGGCGTTCTGCTCAACTATCTGCTGACAGGCAAATTGCCAAACGAGCAGCTTCATCAGGGACCATTAACAACCGTCATTCAGCAATGCATTGAAATTGACGAGAACAAACGGTTCGCCTCTGCCGACGAATTAAAAAAAGTTTTACAGGGCAAGAAAATCAATCGCCGCAGACCGTTTCGGCCTCTTCCCGGATTTCGCAGCAAGCATGTCTTTCCGAAAATCATTACTGTTTTCTTCTATACCGTGTGGATTTTCATGCTGTTCGTGTATATAAACGGCTTTTCCATGATAATGAGCAGCAGTCTCAAAAACATCATTCAACAGCTGATTCTCATGGCAGATATTATGGTTTTCTGGTCAGCACTTCCCTATCTGCTGTTCGGTGACGTGTTCCGTATGTCCGAACGTATCAACCCTGATAATCCCCGCAACGGAAAATATGTATTGCGGATTCTGGGTACAGCGAGTATCATTTTAGGGTTTGTCTTAATATTTGTCAGCTTATATCTTTAACAATTCAATTATAACACATAAAAAAATAAATATGTCAGCTGCGAGCTGACCAAAATGAAAGAGCAATCGTGTATGATAAGTACATGATTACTCTTTTAGTTTTATGGAGGTGTTTTCATGCAGTCAGCCATTCGTTTGCAGTGTAAAAGTTGCGGAGGTAATCTTACGATTGACCCCCAACGTGAAGTATTGATCTGTCCGTTCTGCGGCTCTGAAGAGCTGATAACAGACAGCGACGCGGTTGCTGTTGAAAAAATCCGTCAGAAAACGACATTTATGCAATGGGAGCGCGAAGATGCCCAGCGAAAGGAAAAGGAGCGTTCCGCTTATCGAAACAGCAAGGCAGGAATTGTTGCGCTTGTCTTTGCCTTTATCTGCGGCGGAGGGTGCATCGGCAGCTTCACGTCAGCTCGCAACATTTACAACGTATTATATGGGACTGTGCTTTTGATTCAAACAGCAAGTTTTCTGCTCTCTTTTCTGGAGCGAAAGGAGGTTATTCATCTGCAAAAGCGGTTGCCCTTCGACGGAAATAAATTGCCGTCGCTGCTGATGGCAGTCGGATTTCTGCTGTTTATTCCGGCTCTGTTACTATCAACACTATAAAATCACGCAATAAAGGAGAATTGGTTATGAAAGTAAAATCCATTACAGCGGTCGTTTTATCTGCTTG
>CADBXH010000222.1 GCA_902798605.1 uncultured Ruminococcus sp.
GAGTCTTCATCCTCGGCGTTATCCTGATCAAAAACATTGCCCTCAAACTCGGTCGTCTCGGGAATTATAACGTTTTCCTTGGCTTCCTCGTCCTCTTTGAGCTCTGTGTTTATAGCGTTAAGGGCGTTCTTGAGGTTTCCCGCGTTCTTCCAGCGGTTCTTGGCGTCGGGCTGACAGGCGATAACGATAACGCTCTTGAGCTTTTCGCTTCCGTTTTTTGGAGCCGGAACGGTCTCGCCCTCAAAGCGCTTTACCATAGCTTCCTTGGTGGAAACGCCTTCTTCTTCAAAGGGGAGCTTTCCGTCGTTTGCCATAGCGTACATAACAAGACCGGTCGAATAAATATCGGTCGTATAGTCCGCCTTTTCGTTGCGCTGTATCTCGGGAGCTACATATGTAAGGTCGTTTACCTTGCTCTCCGCGTCGATAAATCCGCCGAGCTTATAGCGGTTTTGAGGAGTGACGTAGATGTTTTCGGGCTTGATATTGCCGTGGAATATCTTGTTTTGCTCGAGCATTTCAAGGATCTCGCTCATCTGGCTGCCGAAGTCCACGATATCCTTTTCCTCGAGCTGCTTTGTTTGGAGCGTCTGCGCAAGTGTGGGGATATCCTCGGTGACGATGAAAAGGTCGAGCTTTTGCTTTCTCTCATTTTCATCGGCGGCAACGTCTATGTAGTTGCTGACTCTGCCGATGTCGATTATCGAGCGGATAAAGTCCGCCTCGTTGAGCAGGTAGTCAACATTATCGTCGTTGTAGTTTTCACCTTCGAATGTGATTTGCGTCAAAACAGCATTTGTGGTACTGCCGTCGATCTCCTTTTTAGAAACCTTGTAGACAGCGTTTCCGTTAACGTCTTCAAGCCTTTCGCTCACCTTCCAGGATCTAAGAGGCTCGGGTAGTTTGAATTTAGCCATTTTAAAACTCCTTATTTTTTGATTTTCCAAAAGATTTAACTTTTCATATTTATATTCCCAACTATTATAACACATTATTATTCGTTTTTCCACTGTTTTTTATAAATAATTTTCGGAATTAGAAAAATATTTTGAGTTTCAGGGGCATATTTGCCGTTTTTGAGGCTTTTTCAAAGGCTTATCGGCACATTTTGTGATCAAATAATTAGTTGTGTTCAACAATGGAACGTTTTTGTTTTGTGTATATTATCAATGGATTTTTCCGCGCATTGTGATATAATATAAATTAGATTAGTATGCTAAGGCGTCAAATCACTTTCGTTTTAAGTAATAAGTAATTAGGAGTAATTCCCTGTTTTATAAAACTATTTGAAAGGAAGATCATTTATGAAAAAGCTATTAGCGGTCATACTTGCACTCGCTATGCTTGTCAGCGTATGTTCGTTCGCGGCTAACGCGGCATTGCCTCCCGAGTCGTACAACAGCGCCGTCTATTTTGTTGATACGCAAAATTGGGGACAGGTCTTGATGTACGCATGGGACAGTGAGGGCAGCTCGCTGACCGGTGAATGGCCGGGTGTGCAGCTCGAACAAATCGGTCAAAATGAGACAGGTCAACCGACCTATGTTATGAACCTGCCTTACGGTACCACCGGTATTGTTCTCAACGACGGCAACGGCACTCAGACCGCGGATGTTACCGATCTCAACTATGATACATACTACCTTGACGGAACAAAAGACGATCAGGATCATTTCTATGTGAGCCATATCGAATATACTCCGGAAACCACCGAGCCCGTCACAGGCACAGAGCCGGTCAAAGAGTACGAGCGCAAGGATAAGATATATCTTACCAATAACTTCAACTGGCAGGAATGTTATCTGTATGCATGGGATGAAAACGGCGACGATATTCTCGGCGTATGGCCGGGAACCAAAGTAACCGAAACTTATACAAACGAGTACGGCGAGGTTCAGTTTGTCTTAAATATCCCCGAGAACGCTGTGGGCGTTATTGCCAACAACGGCGATGGAGCTCAGACCGCTGATATCACCGACTTTGTCCACTACGACGGCTACTGGATGGACGGCACAAAAAATGAATTTGGTTATTATATCCCGACCGGATATCCTCAGTATATCCCCGTTCCCACAGTTGAGCCCACAGAAAGCGTGCCTACTCAGCCTCAGCCTTGCCAATACGGTTTTTACAACTCACAGAATTTTGACAGCGTTTACTTTTATGCCTGGGACAATGAGGGCAACCCGACCTT
>CADBXH010000223.1 GCA_902798605.1 uncultured Ruminococcus sp.
ACGCCCAGTGGGCACACAACCCCGTCACCATCACGTACAAACAATATCGCAATGGCGGTTGGGAGACGGTTGCCACGCAGTCGGTGGCATACGAAGGGGCTGCCACGTTGTTGAACCTCCCGGGGTCTGCCTATGAGGAATGGGGGGTTGGAACGGACGAAAGCCCGACAGAGGGCGCGGTCACCTATGCAAGTTTACAAGCGGCGTAGGTGTAAACCGTAACGGCGCTTTTGCAGAATATCTTGTTATTCCCGCGACCAATGTTATTAAAACTTCACCTAAAATTCCCGAAGAGTTATATTCTATTTTTGATCCGTTTGGAAATGCCGCGCATACTGCGTTGTCTTTTCCGACGCTTAGCGAAGATGTACTTATAACAGGCGCGGGACCCATAGGGATAATGGCGGCGGGTATAGCCAAGTTTTCAGGCGCGCGCCATGTTGTAATAACAGATGTAAATGATTATCGTCTCGAGCTTGCAAAGAAGTTTGGTGTTATAACGGTTAATACCGCTAAAGAAGACTTAAAAGAGGTTATGCATAATCTCGGTATTATCGAGGGCTTTGATGTTGGTATGGAAATGAGCGGAAACAGATTTGCGCTTGCTCAGCTTATTGATTCCATGGTGACCGGCGGTCGAATCGCGCTTCTCGGTATTCAGAACCAAAACCTTACGGAAATACCGATTAACACGATTATATGGAACGGTCTTCAGATAAAGGGCATTTACGGCAGAGAGATGTTTGAAACATGGTATAAGATGGCGGCGCTGGTCGAAGCCGGCTTCCCGCTTGATAAAATTATTACCCACCGTTTTGATATTAAAGATTACAAAAAAGGCTTTGAAGCAATGATTTCCGGCAAATCAGGAAAAGTTATACTTGACTGGAGCAAAGTAAATGAGATAAAGGAGAATTGTTATGAATAAGAATGAGGCATTATTGTTTTATCGCGAGTCGCTCACTGAAATTGAAGCGGCAGGAGTAAAAAAGAATGAGCGTATTATTACCACGCCGCAGTCCGCTCGTATCTTTGCTGACGGAAAAGAACTGCTTAATATGTGTGCAAACAACTATTTAGGTCTTGCCGATAATAAAGAGCTCATAGAGGCGGCTAAAGCAGCATATGACGAATACGGTTACGGTTTAGCATCGGTCCGTTTTATTTGCGGTACTCAAAGTATACATAAAAAACTTGAAGATAAGGTTTCGGAGTTTTTCAAAAAAGATGATACCATACTCTATTCATCCTGCTTTGACGCTAACGGAGGTCTTTTTGAAACATTACTCGGCAAAGAAGATGCCGTCATATCCGACGAACTCAATCACGCTTCGATAATTGACGGAGTCCGCCTATGCAAAGCCGCCCGTTACCGCTATAAGAACAACGATATGGCTGACCTTGAGGCGAAGCTCATCGAGGCTGATGAGAACGGTGCCAGGATAAAGCTTATTGCGACGGACGGCGTATTCTCAATGGACGGTATTATTGCAAATCTTAAGGGTGTATGTGACCTTGCGGATAAATACGGCGCTCTTGTTATGATAGATGATTCACATGCTTCCGGTTTTGTAGGAAAAACCGGAAGAGGTGCCGCTGAGTATTGCGGCGTGCTTGACAGGATAGATATAATTACCGGCACTTTCGGCAAGGCGCTCGGCGGTGCTTCCGGCGGATTTACAACCGGCCGTCAGGCAATAATCGACCTGCTTCGTCAACGCAGTCGTCCGTATCTTTTCTCTAATACTCTTGCACCGGCGGTTGCCGCGGGCACCATTGCGGCTCTTGATATGTTAAGTCGCGATACATCGCGCCGCGATTATCTTGAAAGCATAGTAACCGACTATCGCAAGGCATTGGTTGATGAGGGATTTGATGTAATCCCCGGAACACATCCTTGCGTGCCCGTTATGTTTTACGACGAGCATTTGGCGGCTAAAATGGCTGAAAAGTTATATGAGCTCGGTATTTATGCGGTATCCTTTACATATCCGGTGGTTCCGAAGGGTAAAGCGCGCATCCGTACCCAGGTTTCAGCCGCGCATACAAAGGAAGACCTTGAGTTTGCCGTTAAATGCTTTGTTGAAGCTCGGCGCCAAATAGAAGGCAAATAATGTGGGGGTGTTGGTTATGAGCAAATTAAAACGCACACCGCTTTACGATATTCATGTTTCGGC
>CADBXH010000224.1 GCA_902798605.1 uncultured Ruminococcus sp.
AATTAATCAAAACAATCAATGCGGTTTTGCGGAGTAAGCAGTTCTTACAGAAGTTCACTACTCCACAGCTCTTTTCCGAAATCTCATCTTTTTTGCTCACCCTTAACATATGTCGAAAACTGTCGATTAACGTCGGCAGTTTTCTTTTTCAATAAAACGAGCACAATGTAGCCACAAACGTTGACAAGGTGATAAAACAAGAATATAATTAACTCAGGAGGTGCTATTATGAGCAACATTACTTCATTGCCTAAAACAGATACATTTCGCTTCAGAATCAATCCTGAAATCAGGAAAGAAATCGAGGATATTTATTCGAAAAGCGGATTGACCTTCACACAGGCGATCAATATTTTCATTCAGCAATCCATCAACGCAGGTGGTTTGCCGTTTCCCGTTACTGCCGACAATGCTGAATTTTTAAGAGCAAAATCAATGGAAAAACTGATGAAAGAGTTGGAGTCGGGAAAAGAATCCGGCGAATTGGTTGATGAGCAGGACGTATTTTCACGCTTGGGAGTTGAAATATGAGACTGTTATACCGTCCTGCTGCGATTGAAGATATTGAACGCGCAGCGGACTATATCGAGCATCAGCTCAAAAATCCGTCTGCAGCAGAAAAGCTGAAAACAACTATTGTTAAAAAGGCGGCGTTATTAAAGGACAATCCTGAAATGGGTATGAAGTTGTCGGAGAAATTCGATATAGAATCCGATTATCGTTTTATCATCATCCATAAACAGATTATATTTTATGAAATCCATTCTCAGTATATTGAAATAGTCAGGGTGTTGGACGGAAGGACTGATTATCTGACGCATTTGTTTTAGTCGGTGTATACGGGAGTTCACTTCCCTACAGCACTTTTAAAATACTCCATCTTTTTTGCTCAGCCTTGACACGGCGCTCCTGATTTTTCGGGAGCGCTATCTTTATGCAGCGCAAATCCTGACCCGCCGTTGATGAACTTTACCGGTAAACGAAACTTTGCCAAAGGCGGAGAAAGTGCCCACCGGCACTCTTTGTTTATGCAGCGCAAATATTGAACGGCAGTCCCGTTTTTGAATGAACAGGGCTGCCGTTTTATATTTTTTCTTCTACTTTTCAATCTCGCCGTTCCATGTATTGATACCGCCGAATTCGTAGATGTTGGTATATCCCATATCCGCCAGCTTTTGCGACGCTTCTTTGCTGCGGCGGCCGCTGCGGCAGTATATCAGAATCACTTGATTCAGGTCGGGCAGCTGCTCGGGCTGCTTGTCCGTGATGGATTCGTTCGGAATCAGAACGGCGCCGGGAATATGCCCTTCGTCGTATTCGTCCTGACGGCGGACGTCAACGATGATATGACCGTCGTCTTTGGTCATCATTTCCTTTGCTTCTTCCTGTGTGATTTGATGATATGAAGCGGAATTTCCTGTACCGCCGATCGAGCAGCCTGTCAACAGTATGACAGCCGCTATCAGTATGAACGCTAATCTTTTCATTTTCAATCTCCTTTCTGAATGTTATGATTCGCACAGCATGGTGTTGCGCGATGAACAGTGAATGGTCACGTCATGTTCGGGCATAGTGAAGCTGAGAATAAATCCCTTTTTGGCGTCGTAATCCCTTGAAAGCTCCGCGCCGTCAAGCCAAAACGAATAGTCCGTGTCGGTGGCGATCCTCCAATAATAGTGCGTCACCTTCTCGCCCGCGCGGTATTCGTCCTTCGCGTTTTTGTAGGCGAACTTTTCGCCGCAGTAATCGACCTTGTATTTTTTCGCGAATATACTCATGTCATGCCCTCCGTTTACAGCAGCCTGTCCCAGCGTCGTCACGACCGCGCTCTCTGTCTCTGACAGAGTGTAGATAGATCCCGCTACAATTCCGAACACAATTAGCAGAGCTGCTATAGGGACCAGTATGCCGGCCGCCCTCGACACAGGGCTGCCTCCGCTGTTGTTGCTGCCTCCGTTTGAACCATCACTGTCCTTCCCGGAATTGCCCGTTTTCCCACCTTGCGAGGACCGGTTCTTAAGAAAAGGACTATTTTGAAAGAAATCTTTTATTGCCATACTGCTCCTCCTTTGTGACAGATAAATAATAAGTGAAAAGCAAATACACAGCTGTGCCGGGCATGGCATCCGGAACAGCATTTACTTTCACGATCAGAAAAAGTT
>CADBXH010000225.1 GCA_902798605.1 uncultured Ruminococcus sp.
GGCAGCATAACCATTAGCTTTCCGCCTGATTTTAACATATATCCATCGTGTCCGTCAATACCTCTCAGCTTTCTGACAAGCTCGGGCTCGCTTTCCGCGGCGGCGTTTGAGATGATCTTCACCGCGCTGCGGCTGTCGGCAAAATCAAGTCCGCCGATCAAAAACGTTATTTCGCAGTTGTCAAAAGCCTCTATCAGCTTTGCGCCGAGGGCGTCGTTCTTTACAGCGAACGACGAGCCCGAATGGCTCAGCTGATTTGCCGAAAGGCACTTTATCAATCTCCGCTCGCACATAGAGGTTTTTTGAGCGGAGTAAAAAACAATTTTATAATCCACCGCGCACCTCCTAATGCTGAGCGTACTCCGGTTTAAGCTGAGGCTCAAATACCGGCGCGATCGTCATATCCGCCTGTACACAGCTAAAATCGAGTCCCCATTCCTTAAACACATAGTTATAATACTGATCGCTTGGTTTCGTCGGATTCGCCGGAGGCTTTGCCGCCTGTCCGTCGAGTACCTGCTGGGAAGATATCGGAGATCCATCATAGTTTATGAACTTGACCGTATGATATATCACCAGATCCGTTGTGGGCTCCGGCGGTGAGGTATCCTCCGACTTAGGCTTTGCCGTGGTCGGGGGAGTTGTCGTAGCTCCGCTGACAGAAACCTTTTGCTGCTTAAAGTCGTATTTGCCGTCGTACCACTTGATCTGCTTGCCTTCATAGGCTGTGCAGAAATCAGTGACCTCCGGACGTTCGCCGCCCCTTGAGTTGTAGTAGACCTCAGGCCATACGGCGTCGTCATTGACCGAAGCCTTGCTGACGTCTACCTTATCGCTCTCGCCTATCCTAACTCTTCTTGCCACAACAACGGTTCTGAAGTTCGTGTACTCGTAAGAGCAGGTAGAGAGCGTTATGATATCATCATCCTCGTTTACATTAACGGGGCAGTTGATCAGCGAACGGACGCGGACGTTATAGACATAGTTCATAAAGTCCTTTTCGTTCTGGAAGTTGCCTATCATATAGTTGAAGAACTCGCCCTGGCTTGACAGCGTGTTCGTCTTGAATACAGAGATGATCTTATATGTTCCGTCGGCCTTCGGTGTATCGAACCTGATGGTCGGGTGTTCTTGATAGAATTCAAGGTCGCCCGAGGTTCCGCCGTAGTTCATCAGCTCACCGAACATTGAACCGTCGTTCATATGGTGACCGTGCATAACAACGTTTTTGCTTTCGGTTCCCTTAGTACAGCGGTAATCAAGGAAGATAGTACCGTAGGAATCGTATTCTTCCTTGTAGTTATGATTGAGGTAGTACTGACCCGACATATCGTCGCCCTTGTGCCAAAGCACGGGGTAGTCGATCTTAGTGTCATTGATCTGTATCCAGCCTACAATCTCGTCATTGATTTCTAAAAGCTCATCCCAGTTGATGCCCGATTTGCCTTTGTCGGGAGCGTGCGGATCGTTGTTGTCGCCGTGGGCCACTGTCTGGATCTCTCCGTTGAGCTGTGCGTTGCGCATACTCAGGAAGATCATATTGTAGAAGAGCAGACCCAGCGCCGCCAAAAATACAAGGAACGCCGCGATAACAGTGAGCTTTCTGCCGACTTCTTTTTTTGAATCTCCCTTTTGAGGGATATACTTGCTGACAAAATCCGTTTTGGGAGGGATGTATTGCTCAACGGTGAAGCCGTCGGGATAATCGTTTGCGGAGTTTTCAAAAACCTCGGTGGTTCTTACCGCGGCGAGCGCCGCGATCTCTGCAAAATCAGCCTCAGTCAGCTCCGCCTTGGGAACAGCCGCGACGCGGATGCCCTTGTAGATAAAGCAATAGCCCTTAAACCCGTTGCCGAAGTCACCGAGTGAGAAAACCTTTGCCTTTTTGCGGGTCAGAGTGAATTCTTCTTCGAGCTTCTTCAGCTCTTCTTCACCGGCTTTGTTTTTCTTAGCCTCGGCAAACGCCTTGTTGCGTTTTTTCCAATAATCCTTGGGAGCGGGCTCCGACTCAGCGCGCTCGGCGGTGACGACTGTCTCTACAAAGTAATTTTTGAACGATGTGCTGTCCTTTGTGCGCAGAGCGTTTGCTATTATAACAACGTCGGGCTTTTCTTCTGCGCCCGCGAGGTTATTGAGCGTTGAGTTGATGGTAAC
>CADBXH010000226.1 GCA_902798605.1 uncultured Ruminococcus sp.
AACCAGGATATTTTGGACGCTATCGGCGAGCTCGACTTTGAACCCGAAAAGCTCGAAAAGCTCTATGACGCTATCGAAGCTCAGGGTATCGAGATCGTTGAGGATATGGGCGAGATCAAAATTGACGAGATCGAGCTCAGCTACGAAGAATCAAAGGACGATAACACAGGCACTCAGTCATCCGAGCAGAGCGTTACCATCGACGATCCCGTAAAGGTCTACCTTAAAGAGATCGGCCGTGTTCCGCTTTTGACCTCAGAGGAGGAAGTAGAGCTCGCTATCCGTATCTCGGACGGCGATGTTCAGGCAAAGCAGCGCCTCAGCGAAGCTAACCTCAGGCTTGTTGTAAGTATCGCCAAGCGTTACCTCGGCAGAGGAATGCAGTTCCTCGACCTTATTCAGGAGGGCAACCTCGGACTTATCAAGGCTGTTGAAAAATTCGACTACACCAAGGGATTTAAATTTTCGACCTACGCGACATGGTGGATCCGCCAGGCTATCACAAGGGCTATCGCCGACCAGGCGCGTACCATCCGTATCCCTGTCCATATGGTAGAGACCATCAACAAGGTCAAAAAGGTTCAGTCTCAGCTTCTTCACCAGAACGGCCACGAGCCCTCGCCCGATGAGATCGCCGAGGAGATCGATATGCCCGTTGACAAGGTTCGCGAGATTATGCGCGTTGCGCAGGAGCCCGTATCGCTCGAGACACCTATCGGCGAGGAGGAGGACAGCCATCTCGGCGACTTCATCCCCGACAACGACGCTCCCGCTCCGGCTGACGCGGCGTCACACACAATGCTCCGCGAGCAGCTCTCGGATGTGCTCTCGACACTGACTCCCCGTGAGGAAAAGGTGCTCAGGCTCCGCTTCGGTCTTGAGGACGGCAGAAGCCGCACCCTTGAAGAGGTGGGCAAGGAGTTCAACGTTACCCGTGAGCGTATCCGCCAGATCGAGGCAAAGGCTCTGCGCAAGCTCCGCCATCCCTCGCGCAGCCGCAAGCTCAAGGACTATCTTGATTATTAATATTCCTTTTTAGAATTATGGTAACTTTTGAAGAATGTGCGGAAATGCTTGATGAAATAGCGGATTCAATGCCGTATGAGCTCTACCGTGAGCTCAATTGCGGTATCTCGCTGCTTCCTCAGCTGAAAGTCCACCCGATAGCTCTGCACAACGACTTGTTCATAATGGGTGAGTACATACGCAATAACCTCGGCAACGCCATCGTGTTTTACTACGGCTCTATCGCTCGCGTCTACGGCAACGTCAGCAACGAAAGGCTCAAAAAAGAGCTCGCGCGTATCCTGCGCCACGAGCTGCGCCATCATAACGAGCACCTCGCGGGCTGTGATGACCTCGGTATCCTCGACGACGAGCAGATCGTAGATTATCTTAAGCGCAACGGGGTAGAACCGAATAAATAATAAAATAACCGAAGAGTATTTTTGATACCCTTCGGTTTTTTCTTTTATAGAAATATATACGTTGTCACGTTTCAGAACTTAAAATTAATAAAGAACAGTCCGATCAGACAAACTATCGCGCCTACTATCTTGTTCCAAGACAAGCCTTCTTTATATACAATAAATCCGACAAAAACAAGTATTACCGCAAGCGCGCAGCCCTGAACAAGAGAGGCGGTGCTTATCGACCAGCCGGCTTTGTACGCGTAGATAAACCCGACCTCGAGCCCGACTATCACCAATCCGAGAACAAACGGCGCCCAGTTTAGCTTACCGAGCTCCTTGAAAATATTGGCGTTTTTGTTCAACACATAGTAAAGAACTATGCTGATCACCGCGCCAACGGTATAGGTAACGGCGAGCGCCGCGAACGGATTAAGTCCGTTTGGCACGGATTTCGCGCAGATTTGATAAACGACATTCGACAGCACTACCAGTGCTATCGGCCACACATAAGAGAACATATTCTCACTCCTGATATTTTTTTCGGCCTGACTTCACGGTAGGTGCCCACCCGTTTATATTATAATAACAAATCAAACTCAGTTTGTCCATATTATGTCTGAAATTTCACTGTACAGATTTAACATATATCAATGCATTTTTTCTATAGCTTAAACTGTTTGAATACAGGTTATAATTCTAAATTGGGATTAAAAACATTTAGGAAGTGTGATATAATA
>CADBXH010000227.1 GCA_902798605.1 uncultured Ruminococcus sp.
TTCTTTGAAGATTGTTTGAAAGTTCTTTGAAGATTGTTTGAAAGTTCTTTGAAGATTGTTTGAAAGTTCTTTGAAGATTGTTTGAATATTCATTAAAAAATTTTATAATGTTATTAAATCAAACCATTACCTATGGAAGTTTATTACGTTTTAGATGCATCGGCTTTTATCAATGGTTTTCAATTGGAAACAAAAAATAACTTCACAGTTCCCGAAATAACTTCAGAAATTAAAGATTTCGAGTCTAGATTAAAATTCGATGCTGCAATTGATGAAAATGTCTTGGAGGAAAGCATATCTGATGCGGATCTAGGAGACATTCAAGATGATGAATTAGGACAAGGGGATGGGAATGCATTAAGTGATGGTGATATTCCGACACCTCCTTCAGCGACTCCATCCTTCCCGCGATCACGATAGCCGCCTTTTCGCCGCCAAAGTCAAAATACTCGCCGACAAGGTGGTACTTTCCGCTTTGCACCTCGACCTCGCGAATATAGTCCGAGTAAAGCTCGCCCCATTCAAGACCCTCGTAGTACATTCCGCAATACTCTTCGTCATTTTCGGGGAGCTTAACGTCTCTGCCCCATTTCTTTTTTGAAGTCCTGACAAGCAGCACTGTGTATATCACGCCCGCAAGCAACACCTCGGGCAGAACTATCAAGAAGAATACCGCCAATACGACGATCCAAATCCAAATACTCATATTACTCCATTATCCTTTAGCACAGTCCGATTATCCCGCGGTAATGCTTTTGACCGCCCTCGATAAACTCAACGTCGAGCAGGGGGAATTCCTCCTCAATGCGTTCGGTCAGCCGGTCGATCTGTTCCTCGTCGACCTCATCGCCGCAGAACACCACGCAGGTATCCTTATCCTCGATACCGGGCACAAGCTTCATTCCGTCAATGATACCGTCGCAGGGGTTCTTTGAAACGCAGACGAGCTCGCCGTTGAGCAAAACTATATCCTCGCCCGCCCTGCAGGTCAGCTCGTGATAGGTGTAGTCGCGCGTAGCGGTCGTTCCCACAAGCGTGCAGACATCGTCAAGACCGTTTTTCATCTGGTTTATCCTGAAGGAGGGCTTTTCGTCGGGAATATCCATAGCTATGGTAAAATAGCCCTCGGCAATGCTTTTTGTCGGCAGGATATGAACGTTCTTTTTGCCGCTCAGTTCAACCGCCTGCTGCGCCGCCAAAATCACGTTTTTGTTGTTAGGCATAACAACGATCTCGTCGGCGTCGATCAGCTCAAACGCGTCGATGAACTCCTGAGAGGAAGCGTTCATAGTCTCCCCGCACTTTATAACTACATCGCAGCCCAGCTCCGTAAACAGAGCCTCGAGCCCGTCGCCGGTCACTACCGCGACGCTGGCAAGCTCCTTGTGAGGAAGCTTTTTGGGCTCTATTTTTTTCTTTAATACCTCGTTGTGCTGGAGCTGCATATTCTCCATCTTAAAGGTCAAAAACTCGCCGTATTCCTGGCTGAGCGCGATGACCTTTGCCGGCTTGAGCGTGTGGATATGCACCTTTACGCGCTTGCCGTCCTGAACCACGACAAGCGAGTTGCCGTAGACGCCGATATCCTCGATATATGTATCGAGCTTAAAGCGCTGGGTATATTTTTCGCCCTTTAACATCTGCAGGATGAACTCCATACAGTAGCCGTCCTCAAAACTCGAATTTTCGTTGAACAGAGAAAAGTCGATCTCCTTGCCCGGATCGGGCGCGCTGTGCTCCTTGGGCGCGGCGGATTTATTTGTTTTGTAAACGTCGCCGTAAAGGTAGCCGAGCATTCCCTCAAAGATATAGATAAGTCCCTGTCCGCCGCTGTCGATGACGCCCGCTTCCTTTAGAACGTCGAGCATTTCGGGCGTGTAGGAAAGGGTCTTTTTCATCTCGGCGATATACATCGCAAGGATCTCCTCAATCGTGGAATTCCTTGTTATCTGTCCTTTGATGTGCTCGATACCCTCGCGCGCAACGGTCAGGATAGTACCCTCCACGGGCTTGATGACCGAGTCATACGCCGTGCGGTAGCCCCTGATAAGCGCGTTGCGCAGCTCTCCGGGGCCCATAAACGCCGAACGCGCAAGCTCGGTATATATCCCCTTAAAAAACTGAGAAAGTATGACTCCAGAGTTT
>CADBXH010000228.1 GCA_902798605.1 uncultured Ruminococcus sp.
CCTGTAAGATACCCTCTGTACCCGCACCGTATCATAGCAAACTCTACGCCGGCGGCCCTTACCTTTGCCCAATCGATTTTACCGTTATGACTTGATACATCAATACCCCCGAAATAGGCGTTTTGCGGTTTTTTATATTCCTTTACGGGTGCTTGCGGTTCTTCAGTTTTATAATTTCCGTTTTGTGCGTCCTCTTTAGAATTAGCCTTGGCAACTTCCTTTTTTACAACATTTATCTGTTTACCTTTATATGTAACCTGTTTTTCTACCGGTTGCTCTACAGTAGGGGGTACCTCAGGTTCGCTTTGCACCTCTTCAGGCTCGCTGATTTCGCTATTAAATGAGGATGTAATACTTTCCGTTTTAGCTATTACATCCTTTGATTTTAAGCGGTTTACCGTAATAAGCGTAACGGCTAACGCCGCCGCAACCCCTGTAAGTGAAGCCAGAATTATTGCAATTGCCGGTTTAAGCCTTATAAACCGCCACAACACTCCGAAAAAAACTTTAATTCTATACACAATATCACCTTAATATTTTATACCTTTGATTTTAACATTTTAGCCCCACTATTTCAATCGTTTTTAATAATTTGTTGTTGCCAATTTTATCCGTATGTTGTATAATTAGTTTGGTTTAACAGGAGGTGTTGTTTTTGCCGAACGGTATAAGTGTTTCCCTTGCAATAGTAACCCATAACGAAGCGGATAAATCGGCGGCAGCGTCGGCAAGTATAATTGCACACTGCAAAAAATACCCCCTGTCCTTTTACATTATAGATAATAACTCAACCGATGATACGGTTGAAAGGCTTAAATACCAAAAAGGTATCAGAATAATTCTTCTTCCTAAAAACATCGGCTTTGGTGCGGCACATAACAAGGTTCTCGATTATATTGAAAGCGATTATCATTTTATAGTAAATCCCGATATTACAGTAAACCGTGATGTTATAGCCGAAATGGTAGATTTTATGGAGGAAAACCCCGATGTTGTTATGGCTATGCCTAAAATATTGGGGATTGACGGTTCTGAACAGTTTTTACCCAAAGAACGCCCCGATTTTAAGCGGTTGTTTTTAGGCAGACTTTCGGATAAAATACGAAGTGAGTATATCTGGAAAGATAGAAATCTCACAGAGCCTACCGAAATAGATTTTTGCAGCGGTTGCTTTTTTTGCATAAGAACCGATGTGCTCAGAAATCTCGGCGGGTTTGATAAGCGGTTTTTTATGTATCTTGAGGATGTAGATTTAACTACCCGTGCCAAAAGTATCGGAAAGGTTATGATATTACCGGATGTCACCGTAACCGCTTTCAGCTCGGACGCAGCCTTTACATGCAAGGGCAAGGCCGCGCGAATGAGCGGAGATCTGCTCTTCACGCACAGAAGTTTTTCCGGTCCTGTCATACTCAATATCTCAAAGTATGCCGAGCCCGGTGAGATACTCCGTATCAGCTACAATAAAGAATTCAGCCATCTGCCGAAGAGGATGCAGCGCGTTCTTGAAGCGCGGGCAGCCGGCCCGTCAGGTGATGTAAGGACTACAGTGCTCGCCGCCCTTCTCCAGAGAGATGATTTTATCGTAGATCATACAGATGAGAACGGAATGGTTACAGCAGGAGGTGTTTCACTTGACTGCATCGATGTGCCGACTATGCAGATCAGGGATCTGCCGGGGCTGTATGCTGTCGGCGAAGCAATAGATGCAGATGGCATTACCGGAGGTTATAACCTGCAGATGTGCTGGTCGACAGCACGTACTGCAGCTGACTCAATACAAAGCAGGAGGAACTTAAATGGTATCGTTTGAATGCGACTATATCGCGGGAGCTCACCCGGAGATCCTGAGGCGTCTCGAGGAGACTAATATGGAGAGTCTGCCGGGATACGGCATGGACCGCTACACTGAAAGCGCAAAAGAAAAGATCCGCCGTGTCTGCGGATGTCCGGATGCTGATGTAGAATTTCTGGTCGGCGGCACGCAGACCAATTCAGTGGTCATCTCTTCGATGCTCAGAGACTGGGAAGGTGTCATATCAGCAGAGAGCGGGCATGTAAGTGTACATGAATCGGGGGCAATAGAATTCACAGGTCACAAGGTTCTGACCCTGCCTTCCCATGATGGCAGGATCTGTGC
>CADBXH010000229.1 GCA_902798605.1 uncultured Ruminococcus sp.
CAAAAGAGAAGAAGAACATATACGGGTCGGTGGAGCCGGGGTTATGCGAGGCGTAGCCCGAGGTTATTTTGCGGTCGGCTCCCGGTGTTACAACGCCCACGTTGGCACAATCGCCGCTTGAATGAGCAACAGGCACAAGCTTACCCGTTATGTTTATTACCCTTCCGTTGCTGAGGAACAGGTCGTCGTTATCGTTGTTTTTGATGACCGGCGAGCCCTGCATATTAACTTTTCCGTCGGCGCAATACACGCCGTTACCGGCGCGTCCGGCGTTGTTGCCTGTTACCGTGCCGCCGTTAAAATTGAGCGTCGCGCTTCCTCCCGACCAGATACCTCCGCCGTTTAGGAACGCTTTGTTTTGTGAGATCTCTGCCGTGTCGGTGATCGTGAGAGTACCCTTGTTCGTCACCGCGCCGCCGTTTTCGGAGGTAGCTTCGTTATTGGTGAGCTTTGCGCTGCCCGACAGGGTCATTGTGCCGTTTGGAGCGTTATATACCGCGCCGCCGTCGACGCTGACGCCCGACGAAATAACGCCGCCGCTCATATTGAACGTGCCGTTGTTGTAGACCGTGCCGCCCGACTTTGACGATGAATTGTTTGTTATGGTTCCCGATTCGATATTGAGCGTGCCGTCGTTATAAAACGCGCCGCCGTACTCGGACGAACCGCCCGTGATCTTGCCCTTGTTCGATCCGCTCGAATCGGTGATCGTGAGGGTAAAGCCCGCGGCTATCTTAAAAAGATTGCCCGTCTCAGCATTTGAGACCTTTCCGCGGTTGAGCGTAAAGCCGTTGAGGTCGACGCTGACGTTCTTTTGGACATCCAAAAACGAATCGGTCTCGCCGCCCGTTATATCCGCGCCGAGCACCGCGCTTCTTCCGTAATAAATTGCCAGTCTGAGCTGTTCCCACGTTGTGACATCCAGTGTTTCCGCTGCCGCTTCAAACGGCACTGCCGCAAAGACAGAAACGACCATCACAAGCGATAAGAGCACGCTTACGGATTTTTTAAGTAAACGCATAATTTACCCCCTTATAAAGCACAACGCAGCCGCGGTATAGTTTTATACCGCAACTGCGAGATATTTTTGAAATATATAAAGCGATAAGACATATTTTTTTAATGTCCGTCAACATATCCGTCGCCTCGTTCACAGAGTATTATTAATGATATTATAACACATTTTATCGCTTTTTTCAATACGGATAAGAAGTTTTTTATCAGACGGCAGCTATACTTTTGCTCTGCGGCGGGATATACTATAGGAAAATTACAGATAGGAAATGATTGTGTTCCGATTTATGCACGGATTTGATAGGAAATGTCGGCGTGTAAGGCGACCGCAAGGGTCGCCACTACAAATAAACCTATAAAGTATCATTGTAGTGGCGGGGAAATTCCCCTGTCAGGGGAAATGTCACGAAGTGACAAAAGGGTTGCCGTCCGGCTACGGACGACCCGCGGGCTTAAATTCAAACGTTTGGTGCTCAATTCCGGGTCGGTCAAGACCGACCCCTACAAAATCGAATTATAAATATCTTGCTCAAAACATAATCAATTCCTGCTTTTTAAAAATAAATATTTTAAAAATTGCACATTTATATGCAATTTAAATGGGTTTTGGAACTATTAGTGAAAGGAGGTTTTACTTATTCCAAAGCCTTATTTTATTGAAACAAACAAAAAATCGAACAAAGAAACCGTCAATGTTCCGCTCCTTGCCGCTTATGTCAGGGAGAATCTTGACTACATTTTAGTCCGCGACAACGCCCGCCAAAGCCTGCAAAAGTACGTCTATGAAAACGGCGTGTACAAGCTCTGCTCCGACGAGATGTTCAAGGGCTACATCAAGAGCTTTGTCGAGGATTACGACCTTGAGCTTGTCCGGATGAAGCAGATAAACGAGGTGTTCCAGAACATCATCACCGACACAAATTACATATCCGAGGACAGGCTCAACAGCAACGAGCTTGTGATAAACTTCGAGAACGGCTTGCTCTCGCTTACAAAGTACACAACATTTTTGACTCCGCACTTCCCCGAGGTGTATTCGACCATACAGATCCCGTGCAATTGGAGCGACGACCCAAAGCCTACGCCTGTTTTTGACAGCTATCTCGGGCAAATCGCAGCTAAAAAGCCTTGTTGAGCGTATCCTCGGCAGGGGAAACTTTATCGGCATCGACCTTCGCGAGATAGAGTCGCGGTTCGGCACCGGCGCGATCTACGGCAAGCGCCTCGCGGGCTCGTCCGATATGAGCTTTATGAGCGTCACCGAGCTAAAGGCGTTCAAGAAGATAACCGGCGGCGACTCGCTCTTTGCCGAGTTCAAGGGTCAGCAGGGGTTTGAGTACACCTACGGCGGACTGCTGTGGTTTTGTATGAACCGCCTGCCCAAGTTCGGCGGCGACGACGGCGAGTGGGTCTACGACCGCATTATGGTAGTCGACTGCAAAAACGTCATCCCAAAGGACAGGCAGGACAGAACGCTCTGCGACCAAATGTACGCCGAGCGCGAGGGGATAATCCACAAGGCGGTCAAGGCTTTTTTGAAGGTCATAAAAAACGGCTGGGTCTTTGACGAGCCTGAAGCTGTGACGTCCGCGCGCAAAAGCTACATAGCCAAAAACAACACGGTCATCAGCTTCTTCAACGAATGTATGCGCAAGCGCGAGGGAGACAAGATCCGCGACAACGCGACGGTCGGCAGGATATACAAGGTCTACAAGGAATGGTGCAGCGAGAACAACAACGGCTACGCCAAATCCTCCCGCGAGTTCAAGGAAATTCTGGCGAGGTATACGGGGAATGATATTGATGAGATGATAAGGCTGTTTGAGGGCAACAGGTATTTTTATGAATACACTTTAACGTTAGAAGCTAAAAAGCAGTATGTAAAATCTTACGGGTATGATACTATGAGCGGTGTATGATCCGGTGGAGTTCGGTGGAGTTCGGTGGAGTTAGCACAGTCAAACTCCACCGGTTAAAAATGGCTTATCTATGCGGTTTGTTGGTGTTTTTTTATGCTTTCGGTGGAGTAGGTGGAGGTTTTTAAACTTCTATGCGACTTTTTAAAAATTGATAGTAATATTAGAGCAATAGATATAGAGAAAGATAAAAGTTATAAATATGGAATTGAAAAAAGTCCACCAACTCCACCAACTCCACCCTTTTTGCTAACTAAAAAAAAAAAAAAAGCCTCCCCT
>CADBXH010000230.1 GCA_902798605.1 uncultured Ruminococcus sp.
ACCCTGTTGTTCAAAGCGCGACAAGCTTCAAAAAAGCGCTCAACAGAGTAAGAGAGGCTCAAAAAGTGTTCGCAACATACACCCAGGAGCAGGTCGACAAGATTTTCCTTGCCGCCGCGACAGCTGCCAATCAGGCGAGGATCGGGCTTGCCAAGATGGCTGTTGAGGAGACGGGAATGGGCGTTGCCGAGGACAAGGTGATAAAAAATCACTTTGCTTCGGAGTACATCTACAACACCTACCGCGACACAAAAACCTGCGGCGTTGTTGAGGCGGACAAGGTTTTCGGCACAATGAAGATCGCCGAGCCTATCGGCGTTGTCGCGGCGGTAATCCCGACGACAAACCCGACCTCTACCGCTATTTTTAAGACGCTTATCAGCCTCAAAACCAGAAACGGAATCATCATCAGCCCGCATCCGCGCGCAAAGAAGAGCACGATCGAGGCCGCAAGGATCGTTTTGGAGGCAGCGGTCGAGGCAGGCGCTCCCGAGGGTATCATCGCATGGATAGACGTTCCCTCGCTTGAGCTCACAAACCTGCTTATGCAGGAGGCGGACATCATCCTCGCCACAGGCGGCCCCGGAATGGTAAAGGCTGCGTATTCAAGCGGAAAGCCCGCTTTGGGCGTAGGCGCCGGCAATACCCCGGCGATCATCGATTATCGCAACAAGAAAGGTTTACGCCAAGGTCAAAAAAGAATTTAAGGCGCGCGGCTGTTACTTCCTTTCTCCCGAAGAAACCGAAAAGGTCAGAAAGACTATCATCATCAACGGCGCGCTCAACGCTAAGATCGTAGGACAAAAGCCCGTTACTATCGCAAAATTGGCGGGCGTAGAAGTTCCCGAAGAGACAAAGATCATCATCGGCGAGGTAGAGTCGGTCGATATCAGCGAGGAATTCGCTCACGAAAAGCTGTCTCCCGTGCTCGCTATGTACAAGGCGAAGGACTTTGACGAGGCTATCGAAAAGGCAGAGCAGCTTATCGCGGACGGCGGTTACGGCCACACCTCATCGCTTTATATCGACGAGGTAAACGAGAGAGAGAAGATCAACAAATTCGCGGCTCATATGAAGACCTGCCGTATCCTCGTAAACACCCCGTCCTCACACGGCGGTATCGGCGACCTTTACAACTTCAAGCTTCTCCCGTCGCTCACACTGGGCTGCGGCTCATGGGGCGGCAACTCGGTAAGCGAGAACGTAGGAGTCAAGCACCTGTTGAACATCAAGACCGTTGCCGAGAGGAGAGATAATATGCTTTGGTTCAAAGCGCCTGGAAAGGTTTATATAAAGAAGGGCTGTATGCCCGTTGCCCTTGATGAGCTTAAGAGCGATCTGGGCAAAAAACGCGCCTTTGTCGTTACCGACAGCTTCCTGTATAAGAACGGATATATCGATCCCATTACCGACAAGCTCAACGAGATGGGCATCAATTACACCGTATTTGCCGACGTAGAGCCCGATCCCTCGCTTAAATCAGCTCAGAGCGGAGCCGAGGCTATGGCTAAGTTCGAGCCCGACACCATCATCGCGTTCGGCGGCGGCTCGGCTATGGACGCAGCAAAAATAATGTGGGTACTCTACGAGCATCCCGAGGTTGACTTTAAGGATATGGCAATGCGCTTTTGCGATATCCGCAAGAGGATATATAAATTCCCCAAGATGGGCGAGAAGGCGTACTTTGTCGCTATCCCGACCTCATCGGGCACAGGCTCGGAGGTAACTCCGTTCGCGGTAATCACCGACCAGGATTCGGGTATCAAGTATCCGCTCGCGGATTACGAGCTTATGCCGAATATGGCTATCGTTGACGCCGACAATATGATGAGCGGACCCAAGGGACTCACCGCCGCTTCGGGTATCGACGCTGTATCGCACGCGCTCGAGGCTTACGCTTCTGTTATGGCTACCGACTTCACCGACGGTCTCGCTCTTAAAGCGCTTAAGGTCATCTTTGAGTATCTGCCCGCCTGCTATGATAACGGACAGAACGAGCCCTTCGCGCGTGAAAAGGTCGCTCACGCGGCTACAATGGCGGGTATGGCGTTTGCCAACGCGTTCCTCGGCGTTTGCCACTCAATGGCTCACAAGCTCGGCGCGTTCCACCACATCGCTCACGGCGTTGCCAACGCTCTTATGCTCGAGCAGGTCATCCGCTTCAACAGCTCAGAGGTTCCCACAAAGATGGGCACATTCTCTCAGTACGACCATCCCCATACCCTCGCGCGTTACGCTGAGGTAGCTCAGTTCCTCGGCTTTGCCGGCAAGAACGACAAGGAGAGCGTCGAGAACCTTATCAAGGGCGTCAACGAGCTCAAGGCAAGGGTCGGTATCAAGGAGACTATCGCAGACTACGGAGTAGATGAGGAGTACTTCCTCAAGACTCTTGACGATATGACCGAGCAGGCGTTTGACGACCAGTGCACAGGCGCTAACCCGAGATATCCGCTGATGAGCGAGATCAAGCAGATGTACCTTAACGCCTACTACGGCAACAACAAAAATGCTGTGTGATTACAAGGGGGCTTAAATAATGAAATTAAAAAACGTTCTCGCAGAGAGAAAAAATAAAGTAATATACAAGGACGGTAACTTTGCGGTAAAGGTTTTTGACGAGTCATTTCCGAAGTCGGATATCCTCAACGAGGCTCTTAACCAGGCAAGAGTAGAGGAGACAGGTCTTAATATCCCCAAGATCGA
>CADBXH010000231.1 GCA_902798605.1 uncultured Ruminococcus sp.
ATTGCTCTTGTGAACCTTACAGCATGAGTACAGTGGAGAAATTATTAAATAATCCTTAAATGAAATAATATTTTTTAAAACGATGAAAAAGCGCCTGCCACTCAGGCAAGCGCTTGATATTTGTTATTACGAGTCGTAGAAATGCTGTCCGTCGTCAGTTACAAGCCGTTCAGCCTTCGGGTACTCAAAGATTTTGGAATTATCCCGGTTTGCTTCGAGGTAGTCAGCGAATTCCGCCGCGTACCATTTTGCCATTCCGAGGTTGTGCATGAGGTAATGACCGCAGTTTACTGGAGCGGCGCCGGGAACCTCCTGAGCGTCGTTGACCGATCTGAAGGCTCTCAGCAACAATTCATAAATCTCACGGGGAGAGCGGCTGCCCTTGAGAATGAGGTAAAAGCCTGTCAGACACCCCATGGGACCCCAGTAGATAACCTCGTCCTTCCAGTCGGGGTCATTTCTGAGAAAGGTCGCGATGATGTGCTCGAGCGAATGCATAGCCGCCACATCGATAACGGGTTCTCTGTTCGGTCTTTTCAGTCTTATATCATAGGTTGTCACAATGCTGTCGCCGACAATGTCCTCACGGCTGAGAAATATGCCCGGGACAATGGCTGTATGGTCTACGGAGAAGCTCTGTATCATTTTCATGTCCATAACACCTTTCATTATATAACGTATTATCTGTGTGGTTAAATCATAACACAAACGGGCTGAAAATTCAATATCAATATGTCATGGGCAAAAACGTAAAAAATCACCCTGCGTTCCAAAAAACGTGGCACAGGGTGTTTTCTGATAATTAAGCCATTCCGAAGAAGCTGAGGATATTAAATCCTGTGGGCAGCGGTATCGTGAACATATATATAGTAGCGAGCACAACGCCTGCGATCGCGATAAAAAGTACTACAACGCGGTTCGGCAGGTTCTTGAACACGCCGACGATACCTAACAGGAAGAGTACAACGGAATAGATAACGTTGACAAGGTTGTAGGCGTCGCCGTTTCTGTTGTCGCGCTTGCCTTCCTCGAGAAGCTCCTGAGACTGAGCGATAAGATTATTTGATTCCTCAAAGTATTTATCGGTCATTCCCTCTACCTCAAAGGGAGAGGACATTGAATCGTCCATCTGATTCATAGCATCACTCAGGATCTGACTGCTGTTCTGCTGCATGAAATAGTGCATTTTGTCTTCATAGATTTTCGCTTCCTCTTCGTTGCCCTTCATTTTGGCAACCTCAGCGTCGAGTTGATAATCGATCGCGGTATTCCATGCCATCAGATCTGAGAGATACATCTGCATAGCTGAGTTATAAGCGGCGTTTCCCTCGGAAGCGAGGTTGTTGCTCTTTGTGAAATTGGTTGCCTGATTGCCGCCGTGAAGCGAGCCGATCCAGGTTGCCCATGCCGTGAGCAGCGCTGTTACGCCTAAGAAAATAGCTGTGATTACCTCAATTCGCTTTGCCGTGAACAGCTTTTTCTTTTTCGGTGTTGCTTCTTCTACCTCTTCTGTTTCTGTCTCTGAAGCTATTGTTTCAAGTTCTTTGTTATCAGTTGACATGATTATTCCTCCGTTCATTTTTTACACACATTTTTCTGTGCCTGTAGCAGTATAACATATTGCGTTCTCAATAGCAATTGTTTTATAAGATGTATTTGTCCCTGTATAATGATTTTATATAAAACTCCATCAAATGCTTTAAGTTAAGAACGAATTTTGTAAAAAAAGCAATTGCTTTTTCGATAGCACGTAATGTTAGGGAGAGCATTCAAAAAAAGAACGATTTATTTTACAGGACAATTGCTGACGATCAGATAGCAGAAAAATAGATTTTGAAGAAAAGTGTTCTTTTTTCGTTGCGGTTTTATCGAGCCCTAAGTAAAACAGCCTTTTTTCATGTAAATCAAATAGGTTAACAAATACCTCTATGAGTTTTTTACAGCGGCGTTTTTTCTAAATACGAATAATGAGAAAGTCTTTATTCTGATTTGTCAGATTTAGATTAAATATATAAATAATATAAATCTTTTTATTAATAATGTTTAAGAATATTTTACAAAAGGGTTAAAAA
>CADBXH010000232.1 GCA_902798605.1 uncultured Ruminococcus sp.
CGAGACCGACTATACCAACGATAAGTCCGAAGAAGGGGATCTCGCAGCAGACGATCGAAACTCCGCCAAGTACGATAGAAACGATACCAAGAGCCTTGTTACCTTGTTGTTCCATAATGTAAATCCTCCTGTATGTATTATTTGTGATTGTATCCCATCACACAACTATTTTAGAATATTTTTATTATTGTGTCAATATTGATTCGCTGTTTTTGTGTATTTGCCACATATATTAATGATTTAATGCACTGAATTGCACATCTTTTATTACAAACGTATAATTTTCCGGGCGCGTTTATGTCGAAATAAAATGCCGTTTGTAAGCTTTTGTTACAAAGATTTTATACTATGTTCAGCACAGTCGCCTTCGAATCCACCTTCTCCATTTTGGTTTAAAAATAATAAAGGGACTGTCGCACTAAGCCCTAACAAAAAGAAAAAGACCGGGTAGCCCAAAAAGGGTTGCCCGGTCAGTGCTTTTACTGTATAATTTAATTGCCGAAAAACCACACAGAAAGCAGGTTAATTATACAATGAAAGTTTTAAGAAATCAACTGGTTTTGCCGTTAAATTTTGAAATTTTAATTGACGAGAATGATCCGGTGTGGAAACTGACAGAAATTTGCGACGGATTGGATTACACAAGGCTATATGATGAATATCTGCGTCACTGGCGGATAATAGATCCGGTCATTCTGTTTGAGATACTTGTTTTCGCATATATGAATGGCATTTATTCAAGTCGCGCAATAGAACACGCCTGCAAAACCGACGTGCGATTTATGTGGCTGCTTCAAGGTCAGTCCGCTCCCGATCACGCAACCTTTGCGCGTTTTCAAAACGAAAGACTTGTGGGAGTAATTGAGGACTTGTTCTTTCAACTCATTGAGAAACTGCACGAGCTTGGCGAGATTCAATTTCGCAATATTTTTATCGACGGCACGAAAATCGAGGCGAACGCCAATCGCTACACTTTTGTCTGGGCAAAGTCAGTAGAAAAGAATCTTCAAAAGCTCAACGCAAAAATTAACAGCGAATTGCCTGAGCTTTGTCAGAAATACGGATTGTCCGAAACGGCTTCATTAACAGATGTTGTAGAGTTTCTGTTGACAACGAGAAATCTTCTCGGAATAAAGTTTGTCTATGGCAAAGGAAAGCGTAAATCGGATTTGCAAAGAGATTATGATCGTATTTACGGATATTTTGAGAGAATCAGCCGATACCACGAAAACCTGAGAATACTCGGAACAAGAAAAAGTTATTCCAAAACCGACCTTGACGCAACATTTATGCGGATGAAGGAAGACCATATGAGAAACGGTCAGCTCAAACCGGCATACAATGTGCAGATCGGTGTTGAAAGCGAGTACATCGTCGGATTAGGATTGTTCCCGAATCCGACAGATACTACCACGCTGATTCCGTTTTTAGAAAGGCTGGCAAAAGATACAGGCAGAAAGTATGAAAATATTATCGCCGACGCGGGATACGCAAGTGAAGAAAACTATACTTACCTTGAAGAGAACGGGCAAAACGCGTATATCAAGCCTGCTGATTATGAGATTCGCAAAACGCGCAAATACAAGCAGAATATTTACCGCGTTGAAAATCTCAGCTATGACGAAAACGGCGACTTTTTCACTTGCCCCAATGGGAAGAAACTAAATCACGCTTACGACAGCAAGGGTAAAACACAGAATGGTTATGAAGTCGTAAAATCCTATTACATTTGCGAAAACTGTGAAGGTTGCCCTCACCGCCAAAAGTGCTACAAAGGTAAGTACAGCAACCGCAAGATCGGATTCTCAAAAACAGTGGCACGGCAAAAGGCAGAAGCGGCCAAGAGGATCACTACCGAAGAAGGAATACTTCTGAGAATGAACCGCTCTATTCAGGTTGAGGGTGCTTTTGGTGTTATAAAGCAAGATCGGGATTTTCGTCGCTTTTTTGTGCGAAGCAAAGACAAAACCGAAACACAGTTTTTCCTGCTTGCATTTGCTTTCAACATCAAGAAACTCTGGAACAGAACACTTGACGAACGTTTAGGCATAGATTTG
>CADBXH010000233.1 GCA_902798605.1 uncultured Ruminococcus sp.
CCAACGGCGTGACCCAGGAGGCAAAGGCGTTCATCACCGCTCCCAAGGCGGAGGACTGCTACCGCGAAGCCTGCCCCGAAAAGCTCAAGGATATGCCGTTTGAAGAGGCTATTGGCGAGAATATGGCAAGGTTAGAGGTCTGCTCACAGATAGGATTGTCCGAGCGTTTTGACGCGTCCATCGGCGCGGCTACGGTAATTATGCCCTTCGGCGGCAAGACCCAGCTCACCCCTCAGGAGGCTATGGCTGCAAAGATCCCGCTCGAGCAGGGAGAGACCGACGACGCCACCGCGATGAGCTACGGCTTTATCCCCGGAGTTTCGCGCTGGAGCCCGTTCCACGGCTCGGCTTACGCAGTCGTTGAGTCAACCTCAAAGCTGCTCGCTATCGGCGCCGATCCGCTGACGGCAAGGCTCACCTTCCAGGAGTATTTTGAAAGATTAAAGGACGTTCCCTCGCGCTGGGGCAAGCCCGCGGCGGCTCTGCTCGGCGCTATGCAGGCACAGTTGAAATTAGGTCTGCCCTCCATCGGCGGTAAGGACAGTATGTCCGGCTCGTTTGAGGACATCGACGTGCCCCCGACCCTTGTAAGCTTCGCGGTCGCTATGACAAAGGCGAGCAAGACTATCTCGTCCGAATTCAAAAAGGCGGGCTCAAAGGTCATCTACGTTCCCGTCCCCGAAAATAAAGAGACATTAATGCCCGAGTGGGACAAGCTCGTCGCGATGTACAAGGCGGTTTACGCGCTTATGCAGGACGGCAAGGTGCTCTCGGCTTCGGTAGTCAAAGAGGGCGGCGCTGCCGCGTGCGTATGCAAGGCGGCGTTCGGCAACGGCTTCGGCTTCAAGTTCACTAAGGAGCTCACAAATCAGGAGCTTTTCGCTCCGCTTTCGGGCTCGCTCGTGCTCGAGCTCGCCGACGGCGCTCAGCTTGACGGCAGCGTATTGAGCTATGACCTCGGTACAGTTACCGATGATAAAAAGATAACGATGGGCGGCAAGTCCGTTGCGCTTGATACCATCCTTGAAAAGTGGACCGCTCCGCTCGAGAAAGTATTCCCGATGCAGGCTGATCTTCACCCGCGATAAAGGCCGCAAAGCCAAAGGTGTTCATTCCGGTATTCCCCGGTACGAACTGCGAGGTCGACACAGCCCGCGCATTTGAAAAGGCAGGCGCTGTTCCCGAGCTTTTGATTGTCAAGAACCACACCCAGAGCGGCATTGAGGAAACCATCGACAGAATGGAAAAGCTCATCAAGGAGTCGCAGATGATTATGCTCCCGGGCGGCTTCTCGGGCGGTGACGAGCCCGACGGTTCGGGTAAGTTCATCGCTACGACCTTCCGCAACCCGAGGATAAAGGAAGCGGTCAACGACCTGCTCAAAAACCGCGACGGTCTTATGCTCGGTATCTGCAACGGCTTCCAGGCGCTTATCAAGCTCGGACTCGTTCCCTACGGCGAGATCCGTGAGTTAAAGCCCACCGACCCGACGCTGACCTTCAACACCGTTGGCAGACATATTTCTCATATGGCGTACACCAGAGTCACATCGGTTAAATCCCCGTGGTTCTCGGGCGTCAACGCGGGCGATGTTTTCGCGGTTCCCGTATCGCACGGCGAGGGAAGATTTATGGCTGATTTAGAGACCGTTAAGCAGCTTGCCGAAAACGGTCAGATCGCTACCCAGTACGTTGACCTCAGCGGCAACCCGAGCAGCGATATCGCATATAACATCAACGGCTCTGTCTGCGCGATCGAGGGTATCACCTCTCCGGACGGCAGGATTTTGGGCAAGATGGGTCACAGCGAGCGTAAGGGCGAAAACCTCTACAAAAACGTTCCGTTTGAAAAGGATCAGAAGATCTTCGAAAGCGGCGTAGCATATTTTAAGTAATAGGAAATAATCACGGCTGCCGATTCGGCGGCCGTATTTCTTTTTTATAACAATGCCACGATTATTAACAAAACCTGTAAGCTGCAGTTGGTTGAAAGTCGCTTTACTGCGTGATATAATGTGAATGAAAAATATGAAACGGTATGATTTCTCATACCAAACAGGGGGCGGTCGATATGATCGACGCGAATATAAGATATCTCAGAAAAACAGAAGCTGTCAGCCAAGAGGAATTTGCCGAACGCTTCGGCGTGTCGCGGCAGAGCGTTTCAAAGTGGGAGAGCGGAGAGAGCACGCCCGATATTTTAAAATGCCGTGAGATCGCGGAATATTACGATATTTCGCTCGATATGCTCGTCAGCGCTCCTCTTGCCGAGCAGAACGCCACGCTCAACACCTCCGAGGGCAGATACATCTTCGGGATGGTCAAGGTCGGCGACCGCGGACAGATCGTTATTCCCAAGCACGCGCGAGAGGTCTTTGATATCAAGGCAGGCGACCGCGTGATGGTTATGGGCGACACCGCAAAGGGCGGCATTGCCCTTGCCAAGGTCTCCATCGGCAAATTGTTCGGAAAGGAATGATAATATGGAAGCAGTCAAAACGTTTGACCTGACTAAAAAATACAAGGAAAAAACCGCCGTGAACAAGCTTGACCTCACGGTGCACAAGGGCGAGCTTTACGCGCTTTTGGGAGTGAACGGCGCGGGTAAGTCAACCACGATAAAAATGCTGAGCTGCCTTACTCAGCCCACCTCAGGCGACGCCGAGCTTATGGGACACAGCGTTGTTAAAGAATCAACAAAGGTCAAGTCGCTGATCAACGTATCTCCTCAGGAGACGGCGGTTGCCGCCAAGCTGAGCGTGCGTGAAAACCTTGAGTTCATAGCCCGTATTTACGGCTCAAACAAAAAAGAGGCTAAGGAAAAAGCGCAGAACACAATAGAAAAATTCAATATGGACGAGATCGCCAAAAGCAAAGCCGCCACGCTTTCGGGCGGCTGGCAGCGCAGACTGAGCATTGCAATGGCGCTCATCACCGAGCCGGAGATACTCTTTTTAGACGAGCCTACGCTTGGGCTTGACGTTCTTGCGCGCC
>CADBXH010000234.1 GCA_902798605.1 uncultured Ruminococcus sp.
GACTCCCTGCCAAAGGGCGGAGAGAAGCATTACAAAAACATACCGCAAGCAGATATGGAACCCGTTTATCCGCGCGGTCAGGGAATACGAGCTGATAAAGCCGAACGACAAGATCGCCGTCTGTATCTCGGGCGGCAAAGACTCAATGCTGCTCGCAAAGCTTATGCAGATGCTGCAGCGCTACAGCGAGGTGCCGTTTGAGCTTGTGTTCCTCGTTATGGACCCAGGCTACAGCGAAGTCAACCGCAAAAAGATACTATCAAACGCCGAGCTGCTCGAGATCCCCGTAACGGTTTTTGAGACCGATATTTTCAGCGTGACGGTCAAGGCGGACAGGTACCCCTGCTACCTCTGCGCCAAAATGCGCAGGGGACACCTCTACAGCAAGGCTAAGTCCTTGGGCTGCAACAAGATCGCGCTCGGACACCATTTTTCGGACGTGATAGAAACAACCGTTATGGCGATGTTCTACGGCGCGCAGCTTCAGGCGATGATCCCCAAGCTGCACAGCACGAACTTTGAGGGAATGGAGCTCATAAGACCGCTTTACTGCGTCCACGAGGATGATATAATTCTTTGGAAAAATTATAACAACTTGGAATTTTTGCAGTGCGCCTGTAAAATGACAGAAAACCTCGGCAAAGACAAGCTCTCCAGCGGCAAGCGGCAGGAGGTCAAGGAGCTGATAAAATCGCTCAAAAAGGATAACCCGAATATTGAGAAGAATATTTTCAACAGCATCCACCGCCTGCACCTCGACACCTTCCCGGCGTACAAAACAAAGGGCGAGCTGCACACGTTTTTGGAAAATTACGACGAAACGGAGACAGAAAATGGATAACCGCTTTCAGAGAACCGAGCTTTTGCTCGGCGCTGACGCTATGGAAAAATTAAAAAACTCCCGTATCGCGGTGTTCGGCGTGGGCGGAGTCGGCGGCTACGCGGTAGAGGCTCTCGCGCGCAGCGGCGTGGGTCAGCTCGATTTGATCGACAGCGACAGGGTCCACATCACGAACATCAACCGCCAGATAATCGCGACCTCCGACACGGTCGGAGAGTACAAGGTCGACGTTGCCAAGGAGAGGGTGCAAAGCATTAACCCCGAATGTATCGTAAATACCTACAAGGTTTTTTATTTGCCCGAGACCGCCGCGGATTTTGACTTTACTCAGTACGATTACATAATCGACGCGGTCGATACCGTCAAGGCAAAGCTCACGCTTATCGAAAACGCGCAAAAGGCGAATACCCTGATAATCAGCGCGATGGGCGCCGGCAACAAGCTCGACCCTACGGCGTTCGAGGTCAGCGATATTTACAAAACCTCGGTCTGTCCGCTGGCTCGCGTAATGCGTACCGAGTGCAAAAAGCGCGGGATAAAAAAGCTCAAGGTCGTCTACTCAAAGGAGCAGCCAAGGCGTCCGATAAGCAAGGTAGACCCCGATAACCCCAACCGCCGCGACACCCCGGCGTCAATATCCTTCGTCCCGCCGGTAGTGGGCTTGATAATCGCGGGGGAAGTTGTGAAGGATAGAGTTAAGTGAAGATTGCGCTAAAGCGCAAGTTAAGATTTCGCTGCGCGAAAGTGAAGATTGCTCCGCAAGTTAAGATTTGCTGCGCAAAGTTAAAATAACTGTTCACGACGAAGTCTCTTAACTTGCACGAAGTGCAATCTTAACGGCGAAGCCTCTTAACTTGCGCGTAAGCGCAATCTTAACTTTTGCGACAGAAAAATCTTAACTTAAAATAATCCTTTTATTTTATCCCGATTTGTGCTATACTAAACCATATATGTAATGGAGATGATATGATGAGCAATATCAACAGGCAAACGCTTGCGGATAATGTATACTTCAACAGCGTGCGTGACAGCCGCTTTAAGACTATGAAGATATCGGCGAATTTGATCGTTCCGCTTTCTTCCGACACCGCCTCAGCCAACGCGGTTTTGGCAGGCGTGCTCTCGCGCTCGTGCGAGGAATATCCCGACTTTACCGCGCTGAGTAAAAAGCTCAGCTCGCTTTACGGCGCGGATTTGACCGTGAACGTC
>CADBXH010000235.1 GCA_902798605.1 uncultured Ruminococcus sp.
ACAGAGCTTGCGCCGTTGCGGATGCAGAAGAAGATAAGTCCCCACGCAATCAAAAGGCAGAGCAAAACGATTCCGGGGATAGAACTGCCCTCGATCGCGCCCGTGGAATCGGTCAGCTTCATAAACAGACCGCTCGCCGCCTCGTTGTCGTGCGTCATTCCCGCAAACTGCCAGGAGCTGACGAACATAAGGATGACCCACGCGAATACTACCGAGTAGTAGCAGACGATAACAAAAGCGTTTGAGGTCGCAGCCCAGCCTACGGGCTCCCATTTTTTACCGATTCCGCGCATAGACTCGATAGCGCCCTTGCGGAACTTACGGGAAACCGATATTTCCATCATCAAAAGCGGGATCCCCATTGCGAGCATTACTACCAGATAAACCAGAAGGAACGCTCCGCCGCCGTGCTTTGCGGCAAGTCCGGGAAAACGCCACGCGTTGCCCAAGCCGACTGCCGAGCCTATGGCGGCAAGAATGAATGTGAAGCGCGAGCTCCACATATCTCTCTTTTCCATAAATAATCTCTCCAATTAAATTTTGATTTCCGCGCATCTGCGCAGTATTATTTCAATTATACACATTCGGCACTAAATATTCAAGCTATTTTTACAAATAATACAAAGATTTTCGTTTTTTATATTTGCATTTGTCAAAATTTGTGATATAGTAATATTATTAACGCATCGGGAGGCATAAAAAGTGATTATCGACACCCACGCGCATATCGGAAAAATGCTAAATTTCAATATGAAAACCGAGGATCTCCTTTACTCAATGGAAAAGTACGGGATCGATTTTTCGCTGTTCAGCAATATCGAGGCAGCGGAATACAGCCACAGCGGAATAAAAGTGCCGTTCTTTATGTCAAAGCCGCAGAACACTATCCTCAAAAAATCGATAGCCGAAGCGCGCAAGGCTCCCGATAAGCTCGGCGTGCTTATATGGTGCAAAATCTATAAGGAAACTCCTGACGAGGAATTCAAGCAGCTGATAAGGGACAACCGCGACATCATCTACGGAATAAAGCTTCATCCCTTTCACTCAAAGGTTCGCCCTGATGATGAAAAGCTGGAGCCGCTCTATAAAATTGCCGCGAAGTTCGGTTTGCCGATAGTATCGCACACCGGCGGCCGCGAGGAAGCAAGATCGGTCTACCTCTATAACGCCGCGAAAAAGCACCCGGAGCTCAGCTTTGTTATGGTGCATATGGACTTGGGCACGGACAACCGCGAGGCGCTCGATCTGCTCGGAAAGCTGCCCAACCTGTACGGCGACACGACCTGGGTCCCTGTAAAAACGACCGTCGAAGCGATAAAGCGGTACGGAAGTAAAAAAATGCTTTTCGGGACCGACAACCCGATCGACGGCAAAGACACACTTTTGTACAACAAAACCGGCGACCGCTCGCTTTATCAGGAGTATTTTAACGAGCTGAAAAATATGATAACAAAAGACGAATACGACGACTTGATGTACAAAAACGCGCAAAGACTATTTAAGATTGGGAGCTCATCATGAAAGACTTTTCAAAAATAAAATTCAAAGGAACCTTTCGAGATTACCAGACGCGTGTTCTGCAAAACGCGAATACGCACCTCAGGGACGGAAAGATCCATATCGTCGCAGCACCCGGAAGCGGCAAAACCATTTTGGGGCTGGAGCTTATCAGAGGGCTTAAATCCCCGGCACTCGTGCTATCCCCTTCCGTAACGATCAGGCAACAGTGGGGAGAGCGGTTTTGCTCCGGTTTTTTGCCTGACGGCGAGGATGAAACCGGCTATATTTCGTACGATTTAAAGCAGCCCGGACTTATAACCTCGGTCACATATCAGGCACTGTACGCGGCTTGGAACAAGCAAAAGCTAAACTCTGCCGAGGAAAGCGAGGAAGGCTCTGAGACTGCCGACTTTACCGGCTTTGACTTGATCGAAACCGTAAAAAAGGCAGGGACCAAAACGATATGCCTTGATGAGGCGCACCATTTAAGAAGCGAATGGCAGCGCTCGCTTGAAGCTTTTATTGACGCTCTCGGCAAAAGCCTTAC
>CADBXH010000236.1 GCA_902798605.1 uncultured Ruminococcus sp.
TTCGGGCATTTGATTTCCTTGATCGGGTTATCCTCGATGATTTTTCGGTGAGTTGCCTTGCCGAGCACTGCGCCGAGAAGCTGATACATCTTGTTGATGCAGGACTGCGAATAGTCAAGCTGTGTTTTGAAAAACGCGATAATATCGTCCTCTGTCAGCTCATTGAGCGGCTTGTCGGAAATAGCAGAGAGCATTTTCAGCGTTTCCATCTTCCTGTCATAGCTCGACTGCCTGATTTCATTCAGCGCAAGCTGTTCGTCCATCATCTTCTCAGCATACTGAAAGATGGTCGGAACAGGCGGTTTCTTGCCGTGAAGATTGCCTGCCAGCGCTTGGATTTGCAGTTCCTTGAGCTTGTTCCGCGTTTCGCGCTCGGTCTTGCCGTAAACGGTCTTGCGAACGCGTTCGCCGTCAATCACCAGATTGATTTGCCCGGAATACCGCTTGCGACTCTCCACATAATAAATGGAACCTTCGCCGTATGGCAATCCAAAGCCTAAAGACACTGAATCGTTTTTGACTGTCTTTATGATAACGCAAAAACGACTCAACGTCAATAGAATTTCTCGCTTTAAAGCATTAAACTCTGCGGTTTTTACTCCATTCTATGAACGCCTGCTCGCTGACCTTAAAATTCTTGCCCACTCTGACAAGCGGAAAATCTGCTCTCATCATAATATTCCTTGCTGTCGGCAGGCTGCAGCCGAGTGCCTCGGCGACTTCCTTTGTGCTTAAAAACTTGATTTGTGCTTCCATAATGTACCTCCGTTAATTGCCGTATAAGCCGTCGGCTTCCAGTGTGTCTATCGAATTATAGAGTGAAGTCAGCATATAGGCTCTCATGTTTTTTATTTCGGTTGTATTTCTTTCAAGTGAATTGATAACATATTCAATGTGTTCAGCGGTCAGCATTAACAAGCGTTGGCGAACGGTTGCTATCGGAATCTCGCGCTTTCCAATCCGTACATAGCTCTCGGGTGAGCAATATGTATCGGTGATAAGATTCACGATTTCATCCAGTACGCCGCCATAGTTTCGCTGAATAAGAACGTCATATTCGATTTGCTCCTCAATCTCCTCTTTTACCACATTGTAGGAGATAGATAGATTGATCTGACTATCTTCCGTATGAATATATTCAGTATTGATTGGTGGTGATTTTCCACATTCCAGGATGTTGGGTTTCATTACTCCTGAATGTTGATTATCATTGTTCTTGAATAGTGAATTTGGAGATTCTTCAAACTGATTAACATAAATAGCATCCGGCTTACCTCTGCCTTGATTTCCCCGATTAATCAACTTGTATTTTTCAAGCTCACGAAATAACCGCGTTGCCTTTTGGGATCCACAGCAAAACGTTCTGCACACCTCGCTGTTCGTATAGTACACAAACACACTGCCGTCTTCATCCAAAAAACCATTTTTCTCGGACAACGTCAGCCTGTCCAGCAAAAATGCGTACAGTATCTTTGCTTCAACAGATAGCTGTGAATACGAATCCGAAAACAAACATAACGGTACCTTTAAGAACCGATAACTTGATTTCATAATAATCAATCCTCCTAGTATATGTTAATTTGAAGAAAAACCCTCTCACCCTTTTATTCCACACTTTTTTTGAATTTGTTGCAAAGAAATTTTAAATTTCACTTATTAAACTGCCTTAAAGCTTTCAAAATCATCTGAAACGTATGCAATACAGTCTATATAACCTTCTATTACTGTATTGCTGACTTTTTTCAATTTGACAACCTATTATTTTTTTCAACTATCTAATATTTTAAGAAAAATCCTCTCACCCTTTATTCCACACTTTTTCGGAATTTTTTGCAAAGAAATTAAAAAATTCAGTTATCAAACTGCTTTAAAGCTTTCTAAATCACCCAAAACATAAGCAATACTTTCTAAAAACCCCTCTACTTCTGTATTCCACACTTTTTTCCGTATTTTTAACCTGCTATTTTTGAAATTATAAAATTTTCTATATATAGCACAAATTTTATTATGTGTTTTTCGATAACTTAGTGCAGTATTGCAACAAATGTAAAACCCCCTCTACTTTCTATTGCTCAATTTTTTTCGATTTGGCAACCTATTTACAAAAATAAATATTTTTGCAATTCATTGCAAATACTTTACATACAATAAGATTTATGCTATGATTGTATAAAAGGAGGCGGAGTGTATGATACCGACAAAGGAATTGAAAAAACGCGACCTTTATTTGAATAAGCTCATTGCTTTTCAGGACACCGAACCTGTAAAGGTAATTACCGGTATCCGGCGCTGCGGAAAGTCAAGCCTTATGAAGCTAATGGCGGCACATCTACTTGAAAGCGGCGTTTCATCCGATCAGATTATTGAGATGAATTTTGAGTCCTATGATTTCAAAGATATGACATCAAACGGGATTTACGAGTATATTAAATCAAGATTACAGCCCGAAAAAAGGATGTATCTATTCTTTGACGA
>CADBXH010000237.1 GCA_902798605.1 uncultured Ruminococcus sp.
GCGGGGGTAATGGTACGCGGCAAATACGAATCAACAAAAGTCGGCACACCGCAGGGCGGCAATCTATCGCCGCTATTGAGTAATATTATGCTCAACGAGCTCGACAAAGAGCTTGAAAGGCGCGAGCTACGATTCACGAGATACGCAGATGACTGTGTTATTGTCGTAAAAAGTGAAGCCTCGGCAAAGAGGGTAATGTATTCGATAACAAGCTGGATCGAAAGAAAACTCGGCCTAAAGGTAAACGCAACAAAGACGCATACTACCAAGCCGACAAATCTTAAATATTTGGGATTTGGTTTCTGGAAATCCAAGGAAGGCTGGAGGGCAAGACCACACCAAGAATCGATTGCAAAGTTCAAAAGAACAATTAAGGAACTATGCAAACGGAGTTGGAGTGTCAGCCTTACATACCGTATAGCAAAGATTAACGCGGTAGTCAGAGGATGGATTAACTACTTTGCTCTTGGAGATATGAAATCTGCCATAACCCGAATTGATGAACACCTTATGGTACAAATGAGGGTAATTATCTGGAAGCAGTGGAAAGTGCCAAGGAAGCGCGAATGGGGACTGAAGAAGCTCGGTGTCAAGCCGTGGATAGCGAACGAGCAATCACATATTAAAGGATATATGAAGGCGGTGCGCTTACCGCAGATTAAGAAAGCAATCTCTAAAGAGAAACTGACCAAGCGAGGCTTGGTCAGTCCATTAGATTACTATCTTAGACGGCATACTTTGAAATTGAATTGAACCGCCGTATGCCGAACGGCATGTACGGTGGTGTGAGAGGGCAGAGGAAATCTGCCCTACTCGATTAATCTATTATTTTATTTTAGCTGTGTTTATTTACCTGATAATGCGGATGAAAAAAACAAGTGCAAAATATGCGCTTGTTTTTTAATTTACTGTTGACTTTTTACAAAAAATTGTTTAGAATATATATAGATATTTTTAAATTAAATAATCTGGAGGTCGTCAATATGAAGAAAAGAAGTCTTATGATTATTATAGGTGTTGTCACCATAGTTGCGGCTATTTGCGCCGCGGCCACAGCTTTCTTTGTTGTTAAGGAAAAGCAAAAGAAGGATGACGAGGAGCTTATGGAGTATCTTGACAACTCCATCGAATAACAGCGCACCAAAGACCGTTCAAAATGAGCGGTCTTTTTTATTGTGTAAAATAAGAAAAGGAGAGATATATCGTGGTTGAACAGGAGCTCGAAAGGTTGTTAAGGGCAGCGCGTGCCGACAGTGACTTGAAAGCAGAGCTAATCAAAACCCGCGACAGCGATGATCCCGTCGAGGATTTTTGCGCCTTGTGCAGAGAAAAAGGATATCAGATAACCGCGGGCGAGCTTCTTGCCGCGGGACAGACCCAAAACGACGCTAAGCTCAGGAGCGTAAACGGCGGCGGAGTGGACCCGATCGACGGCTGGGACGATATGTACGGGCAGTTTTTTACCGAATTGATCTGGTGCAAATAAAAAAGCCCCGATTTATGTTGTTTGTGAATTAATTGTAATAAAAGGTTACAGAAAATTTGTGCAAAATTACTTGCATTGACTCCTCTTTTGTGATATATTTTAATTGAAATAATATAGGCGGAGAAGCCTATAAATTTAAAAGGAGGAACATAAATGAGTTCTGTAAAAAAGTACATCGCCGAATTTATCGGCACAATGGTTCTCGTAGTATTGGGCTGCGGAACCGCAATGCTCGTTGGCTGCGACGCTGAAAAAGGCTGCGGCTACATCCTTACCGCCTTGGCGTTCGGTCTCGTTATCGTAGGTATGGCTTACTGCGTAGGCAATATCTCGGGCTGCCACATCAATCCCGCCGTTTCTCTCGGCGTTTTGATCTCGGGCGGAATGTCGGTTACCGATTTCTTCGGCTACATCATCTCTCAGTGCCTCGGCGCATTTGCGGGCGCAGGCGTGCTGGCTGCTATCTTCGGTCTCGGCAAGGTTCCGGATATGACCAGCCCCGTTGAGGGTCAGCTTATGGGCTTTGGATGCAACGGCCTTGCGGGCGTTAACG
>CADBXH010000238.1 GCA_902798605.1 uncultured Ruminococcus sp.
TTATGTGTCCGATATTTCTCTGTCCCATACAAGCATATCTCTGACAGTCGGGCAAACATTCACCTTATCTGCTACGATCTTTCCATCAAACGCGACCAATAAGAGCGTGACATGGACAAGCAGTAACGGCTCGGTTGCAGCTGTCAGCCGAGGCGTTGTTAAAGCGCAAAAGGCAGGCACGGCAACTGTGTATGTTGTCAGCAGCAACGGTAAGAAAGCCAGCTGTGCTGTCAGCGTTGCCGAAAAGCAGGAATCAAGGCAGACTATCTCTCTTTCACCCGGAGATACGACGATGAAGAGGGGACAGGAGCTCACGATCCGGCTCAACGGCGCACTGCGCTGCACATGGAGCGAAAGCAATCCGTTTGTTGTCAAAAAACAGAGTGAAGGTAATGATTTTTACACGATAAAAGCCGCTAAAAGGGGCGTCACTAACATTATCGCCATGCTCCCGAACGGGCAAAGCTGTAAAATGAAGATAACGGTGGAATAAAAAGGAAGCAGAGGGTATCGCAAAATACCTTCTGCTTCCGATTACTTTTTACTTGCCATCAGCTGCTTCGCCTGAACAGGAACCGCGTCAACGAACAAGTCTTTGTCTCCGTTTTTGAGTCGCTTGCACTTCATACAGTAAACCTCTCTGCCGAGGTTGATGCAGTCGGCGCAGGTCTTTTTGTTTTCCATTTCCAAAACCTCCAAGAAAAATCAAACAAGAGGTATTGTAGCACAGAAAAATTTGCAGTGGTTTTCTTTTTGGAAAATTTTAATCGAAATATAAATGCACCGTTACGTCACGGTGCATTGTTACTGAATAAGCTATAACTCTGCCAACTCTATAAAAAAACGGCAATACCACAACAATTCAGATGTGTGGTATTGCCTTAATTATTCGCTCTATCATTTAACAATCAGATCATTCAGGTCTTTTTCCTTATTCAGCACATTCAAATCTATATATTTTTCGCCGCCGGTGTAGCCTTCAAGGGTGCCTTGGTTCAGATACTGCCAGATATACCAGTCGCCTTTATAGTTCCAGCTCAGCGGCGTATAGAAGCTCGATATCCACATTTTGTAATCGCCGGAAAAGTCTTGAAGGTAATTATCGTAAATTTTTGCTCCGGTATAGATCATCGGCTTTGTTCCGTAATGCTCTTCCAGCGTGTTCAGGAAAACGGTCAGTTCACGGACGACGTCTTCCTTTGCGGGCGGATTTTTCTCTTTATCGCCGTAGTATTCCACATCGACTACCGGCAGGAGCCGTCCTTTCAGATCGTCGCCTACGGTTTTGATATAGTTCTCAGCCTGTGTGCTTCCGGGCGTGTCGAAGGAGAAGAAGTGATACGCGCCCGACGGCAGCCCCGCCTTTTCCGCGTTCGCCCAATTCACCGCAAACTTATCATCCTGAAGCGTGGTTCCCTCTGTTGCTTTGATATAGACAAACTTAACGTCCTGATCCCTGAGCTTTTCCATATCGACATCCGCCTGATAAGATGAGATATCAACGCCTATGGTGCTGTTGTTTTTATCGACAAACCACTCGTTGATGAATATGACCTTCATCTTTGCCAAAATGAAAACCGTGAGAAACGCCACGATCAATACGGCGGCGATGATAATGATGAATTTAAGCAGCTTTTTCATAATGGAACTCCTAACTCTGCCGGGAATTTAAAACAATTATACAGTAAATCATCCGAATAATCAAGATGTGATATTTTTTATAAAAATTATTAAAAATATTTATTCAGTGTTGCCAACTGGTAATGACTTTTAAGACAAAATATGATAAAATAAGTACATTATTATGGGAAACTGGATGGTTATTAATGGAATTTACTTTTCTTGAATTTATAAAATACGATTATCCCTCGATTTTGCTGGTTTTGGGATTGATCGTATTGATGCCGGCGTAAAATGCATCATGGGCGTCTTTGCTCAGCAGGCTGCCGATTGCAACAACTGCCGCTGTTCCCGCCGTCTCCACAGATCCGTTCGCTCCGAGCATTGCCGTGAGGATATTCACTGTCCT
>CADBXH010000239.1 GCA_902798605.1 uncultured Ruminococcus sp.
TCGGCGGTCTTGCTTCTGTTCCCAGGTGAGATCATTCGAATCTTCCGCGATGACAGCACGGTCGTTGCGTTCGGAACACGTGCGCTGGTTTTGCAGGCTGTTGCACAACTGTTTTTGCCGTTCTGCATGGTGACGGAGATGGCACTTCACAGCGCCGGCAAAAAACTCGGCGCGTCTCTGTTGTCGATTCTACGCAATGGATTGTTCTTTATCCCGTTATTGCTGTTCCTGTCTTACCTACGCGGCTTTAACGGTATCCAAGAGGCACAGCCGTTGTCGTTCGTTTTGGCAGTTATCCCGTCAGTAATATTGGCGATGAGATTCTTTCGAGGGCTGCAAAAAAAGCTGACAGAGCAATGAATTTGGAATAAGTATGTTGTTTCGGGGTACAAATTTGCACCCAAAAAAATCGCTGTTGACTGATAATTCTGCTTCGGTTTGTGGACAAGGTTGATTTTTTTTGGTATCATAATAACAGATGATTTTATGAGGCGCGTAATATGATAGGTGATATTGTAACGGTTACTGTTGATCGACCAATCGGCAGTTATCATCCGGAACATAAGGATATATACTACCCGATAAACTACGGTTATATCGAAGGAGTTATGGCTCCCGATGGCGAGTGGCAAGACGCATATATTCTTGGGGTTGATCGAGCTGTTGAAAGATTTACGGGGAAAGTAATTGCTATTATTCATCGAATAGATGATATAGAGGATAAATGGGTAGTATGTCCTGATAATTGTATGTTTTCACAAGAAGAAATACTTGAAAAAGTTTCGTTTCAAGAGCAGTTTTTTCAAGTTGAAATAATTGTATAGATTTCAGTTTTATAGCGATTATAACTTGGAGGTGACGAGCGTGAAACTGATACCAATAAACAAGCAAAGCAAGAAAGAACAGAAGAAATATCATGCTCGCAGCCGACGTGATTGGAACGGCTTGAAGCCGACAACCAGAGTGGTAAAGAGCAAGAAGGTTTACGACAGAAAGAAAATGACAAAACCAACCATTGAGCAAGAATGATACATCAGGTGATTTATATGAATGATTTTAAAGTGCTTCGAGCAGAGAAAACTTGGCAGAGAGCAGGAGCGTATTCCGTCAGAATTCAGGGCATGAACCGTCAGCATCACATAGCTTTGCAAGATGAGTTTGACGAGCATGACGGAGATGAAAGCAAATACATAGTCCTGTTGGATGACGAGTACCCTGTGGCGACTTGCCGATTCTATGAATTAGATAACAGCACGGTACTTGTCGGACGTGTTGTTGTGCTCCCCGAATATCGCGGACAGCACCTCGGCAGCAGAGTTATCAAGGAAGCCGAGAAGTGGATCAAAGAACTCGGATATAATAAAATCAGGATCGATAGCCGTGTTGAAGCTGTCGGCTTTTATGAAAAGCTCGGCTATACCTGTATGGATGACGAGGTGATTAAGAGTTGGAGCTTTGATTGCAGAAGAATGCATAAGGTGTTGTGAAAAATCACTTGCTAATCATTAGCTCACAGAGCATAGAGGAGTGAGATAATGGAATACGGATTTTCGATTTTAATGGCTGCTTTTTCTGCAGCATTGTTGCTATATGCAGGCTTGATGGTGTTGTTCAAGGATTATAAAATGATTCCGCTTCGAGCGAGGGCATCTTTCAAGCCGAAAAATGAAAAGAAGTATATGACGCAGCTTGCTAAGGTGATAGCACTTGTGGCGATTTCTCCCGCGATGAGTGCATTAGCAGGATTGTGGACTCCGCTTGCGGGAATTATCGTACTGATACTTGTAGCGATATTCTTTATTTGGCTCGGTACAAAGCTTATGAAAGAAGTTGAGTGATAGAAATCGGAGAGATGTGCTATGACATATGATTTTGAAACGATAATGGATCGCAGAGGAAATGACGCCCTTGCGGTTGACGCAATAGGGGCGGGCGTAGATTGGGCTGTTGTTCCCACAAAGCCAAAGAACGGTTTTTCTGCTATTCCGATGTGGGTAGCGGATATGAGTTTTGCA
>CADBXH010000240.1 GCA_902798605.1 uncultured Ruminococcus sp.
CATTATACCTGATTGACAGGCGTTGTCAAGAGAAGAACAATTACATTTTGTCTTTTTTCTCAGAGGGCACACGGCAATCAAATAAATTATAGTTTCAAGTTTTCTTGAATATTCAAAAAAGGCGCTGTGAAGAAACGAAGCTAAAAGCTTCCGACTTCACAGCGCCCTCTTTTTTGCAGCAGTTATGTGGAAAAATGTTGAAAAAACCGCACACTTCCCCTTACCCCAAAGGAACAGCTCTTTGAATATCACGCAGCCTTTTGGAGTCTGTTTTGCTTGTTATAGAATTTGTGGAGGTTAAACCCGATAGAAACCAGATAAATCTCCAGTTTAACCCTTTGCTGACCTTTTCGCACCATTCGTTTGTACCAACGGTCATACTTGATGACGCCAAAGGTGCCTTCGGCTTGTATCGAGCGGTTCGTTCGCAGCAGTGCGCCGTGGATACATTCGAGGTTTTCCAGAACCTCCCGGTGCATGGCGGTCAGCTCTTGATTTAAGGAAATCGTTCGGTTTTTATCCGTCTTTTTGCATTGCTCGGCATACGGACAGCCGCTGCAATCCTCGCAGCGGTAGATTTCTTCCTGCCGCCCGTAATTGTTGTTTTTGACCGGTTTTCGATGGGAGAAAATCATTTTCTTATTGTTCGGACAGCGCAGATTTCCTTTGTCATCAATTTTGAAATTGACCGCGCGAAACGGGTTGTCGCGGTACTTTTCATCCTTGACTTCCTTTTGGTACATGGTAAATTTCATGTACTTTTCCATGCCGTTTTCCTGACAGAAAATGTAATTGTTGTAGGAGCCGTAGCCCGCGTCGGCTACGGGATATTTCGGATAAAAGCCGTAAATGCTTTTGAACTTTTCCATCAGCGGTACGAAACAGTCCATATCGCTGCGGTAACGGTTGACATCCACTACAGCAATATATTCGTCTGCAACGCCGACCTGCACATTATACGCCGGCAGAAGTTGGTCGTTGCCCATGTAATCGCGCTTCATCCGCATAAATGTCGCCGATGGGTCTGTCTTGGAATAGCTGTTCCTGTCCTCTCCGCAGGTCTCGAGCTTTTCTACATACTCGCTGAGCTTGTCGCGATATTCGATGAGTTTTTCAACATTTCTCTGTTCAGCGGTTTTTCTGTGACCTTTGCCGTGGACAAACGTGCTTTCATCAATCTTCCGGAGAATGCGGTAGTTCGACAGCACCTCATCTAAATACGCCGGAACATATTCCGTATTGATTTGTATGGTGACGCCCTCGTATGACAGTTCCTGATTCATCTTTTCAAACAGCTCGGTTATTTTGGCGAACAGGGCATATCTGTATTTTTCCGTTGCCTTTTTCCATACAAAAGTGTACTTATTGGCGTTTGCTTCAAATTTTGAGCCGTCGATGTAAAGATGATTCAGGTCAACGTGATCCTGCTTGAAAAGATACTCGTTGATATCCTTGAATATTTCTTCGATGCTGTTTTCAAGATATTCGTTGATAAAGTTGCCGAACGTGTGGTAAGACGGCGTTTCGTAATCCATCAGGTACATATACCGGATGTTGACGCGGCACTCGTCGTCGATTGTTCTTAAGGATGCATATCCTTTATCCCTGAAAGCAAACAAGACTGTTTTAAGCAGATTGACCGGATTATATCCCAACCGACCGGTACTTTTTACCTTGCCCTTGAGATACTTCTGAACTCCAATCGCCTCCATTACACGGTCAAACGCTATTACCGGATCAGATATTTCTAACAAATCTGAAATAAATACTGGAAATCTTCCTTGCTTTGGTGTATAATTGATTTTGGTGTTATTATTCACAAACTTATTATACCACAACAGGCACATAACCGTCTATGCTTTCGGTTATGTGCCTGTCTGTTTTTTGGGGTGTTTTTTCACAGCCCCTTGTTATTTAGTATCCGAGATATTCAAGAAAGCCCTCGCAGCCTCGTACGATATCCGAATAGGTGCGGTCAAAGTTTCCACAGTACCACGGGTCGGCG
>CADBXH010000241.1 GCA_902798605.1 uncultured Ruminococcus sp.
CAGCGAGTATGATCGCACCCGCTGATTTGATCGGATTGAATTTTGAACTGTTGTCAGTCATAATTACTTCTCCTTTTGATATTACCGTGATTGTAATATGATCTTTTCATAAAAACCTTTTTCGCAAGCGGTTTTGAAAGCGCAAACTTCATAACCCGCTGCGATTGTTCGACATTATAACGCCAGCCTTTGGTGATGTCAACCAAATCCAAGGTTGTATTTTTGTACAATCCTTACAACAAAACGCTCTATAATTTCTTTATAGAATTATTTCACTCGTGATATGGAAGATTTTTCCTGCGTTTTTCTGGTGAATTTGCAAAAATCTCAAAAAACTTAATTTATTACAAATCGGTTACAACCTTGTAATATCATACGTGTTTCCCGTGGTATTTATTACTAAAAAAACACGGACGGCCCGGCGTTTAATGTACGCGGAACCGTCCGTATTATGTGATCATATTTGATTTTCAGTTTGCGTTTTCCTTATCTGTGATCCTCTTTTTATACTGCGCCGGGGTGCATTTGTACACCTTTTTGCACTGGGTAATAAAGGATTTTACATTCGCAAAACCGTTTCTGAGCGCTGCCGCCGAAACCGATGTGTTGTTTTCGAGCATATCTTGTATCGCTTTTTCGAGCCTGAGGTTCGCCAAATACTCCGAATAACTGATTTGCGTTACTTTTTTAAAGTACTTTGAAAAGTATGACGGCGAAAGATTAACGATCATCGAGATCTCATCGAGCGTGATCTCGCGCGTGTAATTCTCATTTATATAAGAAATAGCGGTTTTGGCGTAAGAAAAATCTCTTTTCGGCAAGCCCGATGACGCGGGGAGGCGCTTGTAGCAAACACAGTGCTCGAGCATCAGATAATAAATATGATTAACATACGCGATTTGGAGCAGGGAGTTATAGCTGCTTTTGTTTTCAAACGATTTTGCGATATCTCCGAGAAGCGAGTTTATCTTTTGTTTGACCTCTTTATCTGATTCGAGGTCAAACAATATTCCGTCAACGGAATTTCTGAACAGCTTTATGTATTCGAGCGAGAATATCATAGAGAGCAGCGAGCAGTTTGATTCGCCGACCGGTCGCACAAGGTGGACATCTTCGCTGTTCAACAGAACAAATCCGCCTTCTTCCAGTGTCAGCTCCTCTCCGTTAACTATACATTCCGCCGAGCCTTTTGTTACATACACGAGCTCAGGTTCACGGTGCCAGAGCAGCTCGGTTTTGCGTGTATTTGAATTCAGGTTTTCTATCTTTAATGTCGCGGGTATTTTATTATCGTAGCTTATAATGTCGTATCTGTAATCCATGAGTCTTTGCCTTTCTTTGCGGGGAACGGGTTTTTGCGTTGCTTGGGGTTCGGTGAAAAATCACCAGGGTTTAACGGTTTTTGTGAGCTCAGTCACGCTCTTTATACCGTTGTCGTCGAGGAATTTATTAAGTCCCTCATTGATTTTGATGGGCGCGTAGGGATCGGAGAACATAACCGTGCCGATTTGAAGCGCGGTCGCTCCGGCGATGAGCATTTCTGCCGCATCCTCCCACGTTGTGATGCCGCCCATTCCGATGATCGGGATATTAACGGCATTGGACACCTGCCATACCATTCTTACCGCCACGGGGAAAACCGCGGCTCCGCTGAGTCCGCCGGTGTTGTTGCGAATGATCGGGCGGCGTGTGTTTATATCTATTTTCATACCCGTAAGGGTGTTGATCATAGAAATAGCGTCGGCGCCGTTTGCCTCAGCCGACTTCGCGATAGATGCGATATCGGTAACATTGGGGCTGAGCTTGACGATCAGAGGCTTTTTGCAGTGCTTTCTGACCTCGGAAGTTATGTTGCCGACCGATTCGCAGCTTGTGCCAAACTGAACTCCGCCCGATTTAACATTCGGGCAGGAGATATTAAGCTCTATCATATCAACGTCTGTTTCGCTTAACTTCTCAGCCATTTGGCAGTATTCTTCGACCGTGCGATGTTAGCGATTACTACGGTGTTTTGCTGCTTCAGCCACGGAAGGTCGTCGTTGATAAAAGCGTCCACGCCGGGATTTTGAAGTCCAACGGCGTTGAGAATGCCGGACGGGGTCTCGGCGATACGCGGCGGAGGATTTCCGTCACGGCGTTTTAATGTTATGCCCTTGCACGAGATTCCGCCGAGCTTTTCGAGCGGATAAAATTCGTTGTACTCTCTGCCGAAGCCGAATGTTCCGGACGCGGCGATCAACGGGTTGTTAAAGCTTACGCCTGCTACTTTTACTGACAGATCAGCCATTAGAACACCACCTCCTCAGCATTGAAAACGGGTCCGTTTTTGCAGACGTGCTGCATAATTTCCTCTCCGTTTTTTCTAACCTTTACGGCACACACAAGGCACGCGCCGATCCCGCACGCCATACGCTCCTCGAGCGAGATCTGGCACGGCTTGTTATTATCTTTGCAGATTTGAGCCACAGCTTTCAGCATAGGCGTCGGTCCGCACGCGCATACCTCGTCGATGTCATTGATCCTCTCTTTAAGGATATCTGTGACAAAGCCCTTTCTTCCGGCGGTTCCGTTGTCTGTAACAAGAACCGTCTCGGCGCCTGCCGATTTAAAATCATCCTGTAAGATCACAAGTGATTCATCGCGGAAACCGGTGATAGCCAAGGGAGCGTCACACTGTTTTGCGGTGTAGAGCATCGGCGGAACACCGATACCTCCGCCGATCAGGCAATATTTTTTGCCTTTTTTGATATCAAAACCATTTCCGAGCGGAACAAGAACATCGACAAGCTCTCCGGCTTTCATATTCGACATTATCCTTGTGCCCTCGCCTTTGACCTGATAAACAAGCCTGAGCACTCCATCCGAGCAATCGCAGACGGAGATCGGCCTGCGCAAAGATTTGCCCGGCACGTAAACGTGCGCGAACTGTCCGCAGGATACCGGCAGGTCGTCTTGGGAATACTCCAAGCGCATATCAAAAATGCCCTCGGCTGTTTGGTCGTTGGAAATCAGCTTAAGCTGCCTTACGTCATACTTCATACTATCATTCCTTACTGTATATATTCTAAATGAAACGTCACCGCGTTGATATTTTCGTAGGTGAAGTGTTTGGATTGAATGACTCGCTTAACTTTCATGGGAGCAGTAAGAATCCGAGATCGCCTGTGTGGTCTCGGCGTAATCCAGATCCTCGGAAATCAGAAAATCAAAATACTCGCCGCCGCTGCGGACGACCTGCAAAAACGCAGCCAAAAGCTCGTCGCTCTGATCAAGATTATATAGCGTAACATATTCGCGCTTGAAATAATTGTATTCCTCGCTCGTACACTCGGGCACAAAGACGTTGAAAATATCCTTCGAATCAGACTCGCCGTTGTAAAACGGGCTGATCGTGTGGTTCTTTTCTATCGCCGCGGTCGTTAGGTTCAGGTAAAGATACCTCTGGATATGCGCGTCGCCGTCATTCCACGTTACGTCAACATGGTACCATTCTCCGCCTATCTTTGCGCAGTTCCACATATGACCTGTGTCCGAGCTCTCGCCGTTTTCTTTGTTGAACTCGGGGCAGTAGCCGTTTATTCCCACGCACTCGACCCCAAGCTTGTTGCAAAGTATCTGGAAAGCTTTAGAGTAACCGTCGCACACCGCCGCTCCCTTCACCAGCGCGCCGTAAGCGTTGTGCTTCATAGGCGCGTTGCTTTGGTAATCGCAGTTATCAATTATATAATCGTTCACAAATATCTCTATCTGGTAGTCGGTCGCTTCTTCGGGTGCAGATGCGGTTATCTCGTTGAGCTTGCTGTTGAAGGTCTCTTTTGCCGTGTTCAGCTCATCGCCCTCAAACTCAAAATTCAGCTCAAAGCCCATACTGCTGCCGTATTCGACATAGCTGTAACGCGAATTGAGATCGAGCCAGAATTCCTCGGGATGATCCGCCTCATACGCTACGAGCGCTTCGTCAAACTCGTTTAGTGTGATGTCCTCAAGCACAAACTCCTCGCTTTCGGACATTTTCATATATTCGCCGATAGTGCTGTAAGCTGTTTTCTTTATCTCGGAATCGAGGCTTTTGTATCCGTAGCCGTTATCCGCTTCCTTGCGGTCA
>CADBXH010000242.1:0-1980 GCA_902798605.1 uncultured Ruminococcus sp.
ATATGTCGGGAGTATAAGTTTACCAAACGCGCCGGGCTTTCTTCTCGAATCCTGCGCCGTCGTCGCCACGACCGGGGGATTCCCCGCCTACCATAGCTTTTCGGCAACAAGGGCGATAACGCTTCTGCCCTGCATTCTTATTCTCCTGTCGTGCAAAAGGATATTGTTTGGTTCCGCGATAACGTTTTCCGGGCCTTTGCCGGTATCGATATAAAGCTTCCATACATATCCCGCCGGAAGTCCGGGCAGCTCAACGTCAACATGCTCCCAGTACGCGTTTATACCGAAATAAACGATCTCATCCCTTGACGGATCATCCTCGGCAGCGCCCGCGTACATAACGCCGATCATCCTGGAATCGTTGTTAAAGTCGGTTTTCCAAGGCTGGCTGGAGTGGATACTCTCGGGCGGCAGGGTACAGGTGCACGCCTGCCTGTTCTTAGTGATAACGCGGAAACGCTTCCTGAACGAGATCATATATTTGAAGAATTCAAAAACGTCGTTGTATTTTTCTTTTCTGCTCCAGTCAAGCCATGAGATGATGTTGTCCTGACAATACGGGTTATTGTTGCCGAACTGGGTGTTGCAGAACTCGTCGCCCGCAAGGAACAGCGCCGCACCGCGGCTGCACATAAGCGTGGCAAAAGCGTTTTTGATAAGCTTTACCCTCAGCGCGTTGACCTGCGGATCGTCGGTCTCACCCTCAAAGCCGCAGTTCCAGCTGTTGTTGTCATCAGCACCGTCGGTGTTGTTCCAGCCGTTTTGCTCGTTGTGCTTTGTGTTGTAAGAATAAAGATCATAAAGCGTAAAGCCGTCGTGACAGGTGAGGAAGTTGACCGAAGCGCAGGTCCCCCTGAACACGGGATCGTACAGATCCTTTGAACCCGTCAGCCTGTTTGCCGCTGACCAAGCCAAGCCGTCGTCGCCCTTAAGGAATTTTCTAAGGTCGTCGCGGTATTTTCCGTTCCATTCAGCCCAGCGGTTCCAGTTCGGGAAGCTGCCTACCTGATAAAGTCCGCCGGCGTCCCACGCCTCGGCAATAAGCTTTGTGCCTCTCAAAATCGGGTCGAACGCAAGGCTCTTTAACAGCGGAGGTTGATCCATCGGAGTACCGTCCTCGTTGCGCCCCAAAATCGAAGCGAGGTCAAAGCGGAATCCGTCTATCTTATATTCCGTCACCCAGTAGCGCAGACATTGCTTGATAAAGTCGCGCACGATCGGGTGGTTGCAGTTGAGAACATTGCCGCAGCCGCTGAAATTGTAATATTTACCGTCCGGGGTCAGCATATAGTAGATGCTGTTGTCGATACCCTTAAAGCTGAAGAACGGCCCCAGCTCGTTGCCCTCGGCGGTGTGGTTGAACACGACGTCAAGGATGACTTCTATGCCGTTTGATTTAAGATCTCTGATAAGCTCCTTGAGCTCCGTACCCTCGCGGTGATGCTCGTGGTCAGCCTCATAGCTTGTGTTGGGGGCAAAGAAGCAAACGGTGTTGTAGCCCCAGTAATCATAAAGCTGCTGACCCTCGTAGTGGCGGTTTGCGCCGAGCTCGTCAAACTCAAAGATAGGCATAAGCTCAACGGCGTTTACTCCGAGCTCCTTGAGGTAGGGGATCTTTTCCCTGATACCCGCGAATGTACCGGGATTTTTGACTCCCGAGGACTCGTGACGGGTAAAGCCCCTGACGTGCATCTCGTAAATGACAAGCTCCTCGAGGGGGATAGACGGGGTCTTAAAATTGCCCCAGTCCCAGTCGTTAAACACGACCCTTGCCTTGTATGTGGGGTCGGCTCTGTGCTTGCCCCATTCGCTCTGACCCGTTACAGCCTTGGCGTACGGGTCAAGAATAATCTTGCTGCTGTCAAATATCAATCCCCTTTTCGGGTCGTTGGGACCGTCAAAGGAGTACGCGTATTCGATTTTGTTGATTTCAAGTCCGAATACGATAATGGCGTATGTATTTCCGATCCTGTAAGAATC
>CADBXH010000242.1:2000-3234 GCA_902798605.1 uncultured Ruminococcus sp.
AAGCGTGCATGAAGTGGCGTAGAACGAGCTTATGGTAAAGTTGACTCCGCCGCGGACGGGCATCGCGCCCTCGCGGTCGTAGTAACCCGGCCTGACTTCATACCCGCATATAGTGTCAGTTGGATTTAAGTCCCTTAACATTTGAGCACCCCTATAACAGAATATTATCCATTGGCGATACGGTGCAGTCAATATGGTATCACCCTTTAGATTCTAACATTTTTATTTCTTTTTTTCAATATTCAAACCCAAAATATTTGACAATTTTTTCGCGGGAAATTCCGGAAACATACTAATCTGCGGACTAATTATGACATTTTGCGGTCGCATCCAGATAATATATCAAATTATCTTATTTTCCCGTATTGTGTTTATATTTTTAATATGATATAATTGTTCTGTAAACTTTCATTTCTGAAAAAAGAAAGGGTGTAAAATATGGTTGTTAAGGATATTATTGATATTTTGGAGGGCGAGATCATCTGTGAGGGCGACCTCGATCAGGAGATAAAAACCGCCTGCGGCTCCGATATGATGAGCGACGTGCTCGCTTTTGTAAAGGATCAGTCCGTGCTTTTGACCGGACTTGTAAATCCCCAGGTAGTCCGCACCGCCGAAATGATGGATATGGCGTGCATAGTATTTGTGCGCGGCAAAATGCCCGATCAATCCATTATCAGCCTTGCCGAGACAAGGGGGATAACGCTTTTCAAAACAAGGTTCAGGATGTTTACCGCCTGCGGACTCCTTTATTCCAACGGACTTTCGGGAGGAACAAAGGTATGAGCAACGCTATACATCTCCATTACGAGGTCTCGGACGAGGATTTTACAAGGGCGGGCGAGGCCAGCGGAGCCGTTAAAAAGAGGCTCAAATCCCTCGGCTTCAACCCCGACGCCATAAGGCGCGTCGCTATCGCTATGTACGAGGCTGAGATCAATATGGTGATCCACGCCAACGGCGGCTATTGCGACGTTGACATTTATCCCGACAGGATAGAGATACTTATGTCCGATACCGGCCCCGGTATCCCCGATGTTGACAAGGCGATGCAGGAGGGCTTTTCAACAGCGCCCGACAACGTTCGCTCGCTCGGCTTCGGCGCGGGAATGGGACTTCCCAACATCAAAAAATACAGCGATGAAATGCGTATCGAAACCACCATCGGAGTAGGAACAAACCTCTATCTGACTATCAGAGTTTAGCTCGGTAGGGGCGAGTATTGCCTGCCCTT
>CADBXH010000243.1 GCA_902798605.1 uncultured Ruminococcus sp.
CATATGACGGGCAAGCTCGTCAACGAATCGTGAGGAGGATAAAATGAAAGCGCTGAAAAGATTTAATAAACTTTTAAAACACACCGGAATGTACAAGATGTTTATGGGTTTTATAGCGGCTTATTTTATCGCCTCGTTCGTACTGTTTTTGGTTGAACCCGGTGTAAAAAGTTACGGCGACGGGCTTTGGTTTTGCTTTGTGTCGTTTACTACCATAGGCTTCGGAGACATCACGGCGGTCACGATGATCGGCAGGATAATGATCATCTTCATAACCGTATACGCCATTGTGGTGACCGCTATGATCCCGGGCGTTATTGTGAGCTACTACCTTGAATTCCTCAAAATCAAGGAAAATGACACGATCTCGACCTTCCTCGAAAAACTCGAAAACCTGCCTGAGCTGTCAACGGAAGAGCTCGAAGAATTATCCGAGAGAGTCAAGCAATATAATAAAAACAATAAAAAAAGCAAAAAATAGCTGCCACATTGTGACAGCTGTTTTTTTATGGTGTTTCTACCGAGTATTCAGTTACATCAAGCACGGTCTCGCCGTCGATCTGCAGCGCCGTCGGACGGTCGAATTTGACCGTGACCTTTTTGCCTACAAAAGTCCTTACGATGTTTGTCTTTTTGACGTGCTCGCCCTTGAAGATAGTCGGGAAAGCTATGAGCGTACCGATCTTGCCCTTGCCGAACATAACCATTGTGGTAACGGTGTGCTCGGGGTTGAGTCTGTCTTGGTCGGGGGTCGCCATCATTCCGCCGCCGTAAAAACGGCCGTTCATCGTGGGCGCGAGCCAGACCTTTTCAAATTTATGCGTTTCGCCGTCAACGGTGATCTCGGCGTTTGTGGGCTTGTAGTTGAACAAAAGTCCTTTGATGGCGATCGAGGTGTAGTTTATCTCCTTGCCCACGTCCTTGGCGCGCTGACGGTCGCCCTCCTCGCAGCAGTATCCGTCGATACCGTAGCCGATACCGTTGACAAACAGCCTTTTTTGACCGTTGACTTTTACCGTCGGCAGGTTGACAAGATACTCATTGACCAAAACGGGAGCGTCCTCAACGGTCTTGCCGAGGTCTGTAAGGAAGTCGTTGCCCGTGCCGGTGGGATATACATAGATCTTATGAGAATAGTCATAGCCCGCCTCGGCAGCGTCGTTTACAAAGTAGTTGAGGGTTCCGTCGCCGCCGCAAATGCAGATCTCGTCGTCGGGCTCAAACTTTGCGAAAAACTCCTTGTAATCTCCGATCGAAAACACATCAACAAAAATCAAATCCTTGTCCTTCCAAATCTCTCCGACCTTGCGCGCGGTTCCGCCGCCGTTGCCGTTGTTTGACCTGTTGTTATAAAGCACTATGGTTTTCATAATTACACCTCGTTCAAGTTTTTATTCATAAGCTCGGCCGCCATATCGCCGAGTTCGTTTGTCTTTAGTGATTTTACGGTTTCCGCGGGGATGACGTCAAGAATATCCATATTTACGATGCTCTTGTGCAGGGGGAAATTCTTTTGTATTTGGTACGTTCCCTTTACTGTCATTACGACCACAGGCACGTTTGCCTTTTGCGCGATCTTGAACATCGCGTTGTGGAACGGCAAAAGTCCCTCGCCGTAGTTGCGAGTACCCTCGGGGTATACCGCCACGCTCGCCACGTCGTCGTTTATCAGCTTAGCCGCGCGCTTAACGGTTTTTATCGCGTTGCGCGGGTTTTCGCGGTCGATCGGCATAAAGCAGCAGCGGTGAATTATCCTGCCGTAAAACGGGACCTTGAAATTCTCGGGCTTTGAGATAAAGGAAAGGTTCTCCTTGCTGAACACCATCCACGAAAGGATAGGGTCAAACTTTGAGCGATGGTTGCACACCAGCAAAAACCTGCCCTCGGGAAGCTTTTGTCTGCCCGTCACCTTGACGTGTATACGGGCTATTTTTGCCATCAGCGCGGTCGAGCTGTTCAAAAGCCAGCGGTATTCATATCGACAAAAAAGGAGCTGATGATGATCAGGAGGAAATAGGCGACAAACAGCGATACGATCCCGAGCAGCACCCATAAAACAATATATAACACTATCATATTTAACACTCGCTTATTGTATGATTATACCGGCGCGACGAATAATTATCACGCTCAGAATCTATTATAAACAACTTTCGACAAAAAAGCAAGATTTTCGCGGAAAATAAAAATGGCAGCCGCAAAGACTGCCATTTTGGGTTTTCTATTTTTTAAGTTTTTTATTAATTAAATTCTTTATCGAAATCACATTTTTCGCTTTGGTCATCAAAATAATACCAACAATCTTTAAGACCGCCCGGCAAGCCTTCGATATTTCCTAAGACCATAAAAACAAAGTATTCAGTGCAGCCATATTTATCATTATTGTAAACATCAACACTTACTTGCACAACATCTCCCACATGAATATCGGAATACGTGTTAGAGGGATACCCGGGATTATTTTTCCACCAGCCAGATACTTTAGATTGGACATCACTTCCTTCTTTATATCTATCTATGCCGGATATTTTCCATGTAAGTCGATCTATATCTCCTAATTTCTCTTCCCACGATAAAATACTTATACCCAAGTTATGAAGATCACAGTTTCTAAAGTATACAGGATCACCATGATTATAAGTACATAATATATAGAAATATTTATCCAAAACTACTTTATAACCATATGGGTTGTCTCCTGAAACAGTCTCTTTGTATAATTCATTTTCAGTATTTAGGTTATTAATATAATCTAAATCATCATTTATCTGATTTTTCCTCTCAAACCTCAGTATTTATCAGCTAAATACCGCAGTTCATACTCAAATTATGCCTACTTTCCCTTGTTTTTTCCCTTATGAGGACAAACAAGGGAAAGTTTTTTATTCGCCGACCACCTTGTCAAGCAGTCGGGCTGAGGTGCGCTTTGCTTCTCTTGAAGCGTGGGCGTAAATGTTCATTGTGGTACTGACGTCGGAATGTCCGAGCAGCTCCTGCACGTCCTTTGGTGCGGCGCCGCCTGACAGCAGATTGCTTGTAAACGTGTGGCGGAGCATATGAAAGTGGAAGTTTTCCAAGCCCTCAACCTTTTTTCGGATTGCTCTGCATACTGTCCCCACTGTACTCGGTGATTCATAGGTTCCGTCAGGTCGCAGACACACAAGATTGATTGGCTTGTAACCGTCGGGGATTTCCTCGGAGCTTGACAGAGAATAGACCTCATAATATTGGCGGTCTTTTTCGGTGACCTCAACATAAAAGTTGCGGCT
>CADBXH010000244.1 GCA_902798605.1 uncultured Ruminococcus sp.
CTATCCAGACCTTAGTTGAAAACGCCGTGCATCACGGCTTTAAGAGCGGTCAGATAAAGGACGGGATTGTCAGGATAACCACAAAAAAAGAAGGCAATAACCATATCGTGACCGTTGAAGACAACGGGGTGGGCTTTGACAAAACCGAGCTGAAAAAGGAAGAAAAAAATCACGTAGGTATCACGAACACCAAAAACAGAGTAGAGATCATGTGCAAGGGCAGCTTTGATATTGAAAGCGAGCCGGGAAAGGGCACGCGGGCTGTTATTATGATACCCGAGTAAAAAAACGGAGTTGATACTATGAATATACTTATTGCAGACGATGAAATGAGTATGAGATACGACCTTAAATTCGCCATCGAAAGGGTTTCTCCGTCAGGTGAGAATGATATCTTTTTCGCTGAAAACTACGATACCGCTCTGGAGCAGATAAAAAGCAACAAGATAAACGTGGCGTTTTTGGATATAAATATGCCGGGCAAAACAGGGCTGGAGATCGCGCAGGCGATCAAAAGCTTTGATCCCGATATCAATATAATTATGGTCACGGCATACAGAGAATACGCGCTGGACGCTCTGCGCCTGTATGTCAGCGCTTATCTTTTGAAGCCCGTTGACGATAACGAGCTCAAAGAAGCCCTTGATAACCTCCGCAAGCCGGTCGATGAAGCCGATAACATCGAAAAAAAGCTCAATGTAAAATGCTTTGGTAATTTTGATGTTTTCATCGGTGAAAAGCCGGTAAAGTTTTCCCGTCAAAAGGGAAAAGAGCTGTTCGCTTATCTTGTCTGCCTTAAGGGAACTTCCGCCACAAGAGGGGAGATCTGCGCCAATCTTTTTGAAGAAACTGACGAGAAAAAGAGCTTTGAGCACCTCAAAAAAGCCGTGCAGTCCTTAAAAAAGGATCTCTCCAAATACGAGTTGGAGGATGTTCTTGTGCACAACCGCAACGCCTATTCCGTCAATACAAATATGATCCAATGCGATTACTATGATTATCTGGATCGAAAGCCGGAGGCGCGCGATCTGTACAGAGGAGAGTTTATCAATCAATACAGTTGGGCGGAAATTTATATCTATCATCTTGAAAACTACTGATGACCGCCGCATAATTAAAAAATGAAAAGCTGCCGCAAGCCAATCGGTTCGCGGCAGCTATTTGATTTACGGAAAAATATTATTCTTCTATATCAAACACATCTGTCAGGCCTGTCATATCAAAAATATCCATAACATCCTCATTGACGTTGATGAGCTTCATTTTTCCCTGCTTTGCCATAGTCTTTTGGGCGACCATCAGAACTCTAAGACCTGCGGATGAAATGTAGTCCAGCTGTTTAAGATCAAATTTTACTCCTTATTACTTTGATTTTCAGATCGATTATTTTCGTCTTCCTGTCCGTTGTACTGTATGCACAGCATAGTCAGATCGTCAAACTGCGGGGCGTCGCCGATAAATTCTGCAACAGCCGCGTCAACAGCCGCGAGTATCTCCTTTGGAGTTTTGTCCTCGGCAGAGCGCAGAGCCTCGATCATACGGTCGTTGCCGAACATCTCCTCGTCGGCGGCAGTCGCTTCGGGAACGCCGTCGGTATAGAGGAACAGCTTTCCACCCTTAGTGAGCTTAAGCTCGTATTCCTTGAATGGTACGCCGTCCATATACCCGACCATAACTCCGTGCTTGTCCTTGAATAGCTCAAAGCTGCCGTCCGCCTGCTTGACCGCGGGCTTTTCGTGTCCGGCGTTCGCGGCGGTAAAGACGCCTGTTTTCAAATCAAGCACGCCCAGCCAAACCGTAACGAACATATCCTCGGGATTGTTTTCGCAGATCTGACGGTTCGCTTCCTCAAGCGCCGCCTTAGGCGATTTCTTCATCAGCGTATAGCTTTTCAGCAAAATTTTGGAGTGCATCATAAACAGCGCAGCCGGTACGCCCTTGCCGGAAACATCCGCCATGATGATACCGAGCTTGTTGTCGTCGATCATAAAGAAGTCGTAGAAATCTCCGCCGACTTCCTTGGCGGGATCCATTGACGCGTAAATATCAAAATCCTTTCTGTCGGGGAAGGCAGGGAATTTGTCGGGCAGCATACCCGCCTGGATACCGGTCGCCAAGCTCAGCTCGGTGTCGATGCGCTGCTTCTCGGCGGTGATCCTCGTGTTTTCGTCAATATAGCTAATCAGATCCCTGTTCATATCCTCAAAGGAAACCGCAAGCTCTTCGATCTCGTCGCCTGTGCGGACGTCGGTGTTGACTACCTGCCTGTTTTTAACGCTTTCATTGATCGTGCGGACGGATTTTGTCAGCTTGGTCACAGGCTTGATTATATGCTTGCGGATAGAGAAGTAGAAGATTATCATAGATACAAGCATAACAGCGAGCGATATGCCGATCACGCCGCCGATATAGCCGAAGAGCGTTTTGAGCACCTCGCCGGTAGAATAGCTCGCCGCAAATACCGCGACCGCGTTTCCTTTGCTGTCAAGCACCGGGGTATAGTAAGTTACGATATTCACGCCGTTCTTTACGTTATCGGCGTAGATATTCTCCTTCGCGGACTTTTCGGGGTTCAGCTCAACATCCTTATCAGCGTTCATCGCTCTTGTAACATATTCCTTTTCATCTCCGTAATAGGGAGCCTCTTTGTTCAGGGATTCACCCAACACCTTATCGTCGGTGGACGCCAAATAGGTGATATGATCTTCATAGGGAACAAAAATGTCGCAGCTTTGCAGCCCGTAATCGTCATTGATCAGGATAAGATTAAGTAAAATATTTTCATAGTTTTTGTCGGGCTTTCCCGATTCCAAGTATTTATTGATGAAACCGTCCTCGGAGGGATCGGCAGACGACGTTACCGCCGAGCCCTTGATCGCTGCTTCATATGTATAATTGCACAGATCATTGACTGAATTGATATAGCCCGTGACGCCGATGACAACGGCGGCGATCAACGATACTATAATAATGATGATAAAAAGCCGAAGCATCGTTTTGAACGCAAGGCTTTTGGTGGTTTTGGTTTTTTCCATTTTGCTAACACGACCTTTTTGCTGATTGCGCATATCTCAGCGTTGATGTAACGCTGACAAACGCCCTTCTTGGAACATTATACTACATATTTTTTTACAAAACAATAAAAAATATAAAAATATTATAATTTGTACCCATTTATGCGC
>CADBXH010000245.1 GCA_902798605.1 uncultured Ruminococcus sp.
CTCCTTAGCCTTGCTGCGCTCAAAGCGGACGTGAGCGCCGTCGGGCGTGAACACGTCAAAGTTGCCGAAGCACTGTACACGCAAAAGCGCGTTGCTTTTTGGCGTGATCGGAAAGCGCAGATCTGCAAGCTCCCGTTCGACCTTTTCCTTGTTGACGGGCTTCATAATATACCCAGAAGCGTGCAGGCTCATGGCGTCGCCCGTGTAATCCGAAAAACCGGTCACAAAAATGATATTCATTTTCGGGTTGACCGCCTTTAGCTCCTTGGCGAGCTCCACGCCGTTCATCCCGCGCATATGGATATCGAGAAACGCTATGTCACAGCCGCTTTGCTTTGCCGCGTCCAACAGCTCGCGCGGCTTACGGAAAGCGGAAACCTCCGCGTCGGGCTTGGCTTTTTTGACGGATGATTCAAGCATTTGCAGAGCCAGAGGCTCGTCGTCAACACACATTATTCTCATGGCTGTCCCTCCTTGGGCAAGATCACCCTTGCGGTTGTTCCTTCTGTTTTCCATTCCTATATGAGACTTTCCGTCGTCCGGCTTCGGCGCGTCGGGGTCAAAGCCTACGCCGTCGTCCGTAACGATGACTTCAAAGGCGGTATCGGTTTCTTTGGTCGCTATGGTAACGGTTCCGCCGTCCTCTTTCATCCCGACGCCGTGCTTGACGGCGTTTTCCACCAAGGGCTGGATGCTAAGCAGCGGCAGCTGAAAGTCTACGGTCTGAATATCATATTCGACGTTCAGCAAATCGGCGAACCGCATTTTTTCAATATATAAATACTTTTTTAAATGGTCGAGCTCCGTTGAAAACGGAACGGGATTTGTCTGACGGAGCGAGTCCATATTCCCTCGCAGATAATCCGCAAAGGTGACGGTCGCCTCCTGTGCCGTTCCCGGGTCGATCTCGCACATCATCGCTATCGACGTCAGCGCGTTGTAGATAAAGTGCGGACGTATCTGGCTGACCATTACGCTGACCTTTGCCTCATAAAGCTCCTGGCTGACCATTACGCTGACCTTTGCCTCATAAAGCTCCTTTTGCATCTGTTGATGCCGGATCGCTTCTTTATACTGGAACCGCAGATCGCCGATCAGCCGCACGATCTGCACGATCATAGTGATTGCCAAGCCGTAGTTGAAGTAGTGTGAACCCGGCAGGTGGATGAATTGATCGACGGCGTCTATTGCGACCGTCAGCAGCAACGGCACCCATGACAACAGGAAGAACAGCGCGTTGCGATTGATCCTCATTTCTACGCAGAGCAATACTATCATAATCACTATGCTGCCCGCAGTGGCGAAATTCATCGTCATGGATGAAGCGTTTAGATCCCTGATATGGCAAAGATGCAGAATAAATACGGTGAAAACGCAGCTTAAGTAGACAGCCGACGCGATGTTGGCGGCAATGCGCGTTCCTCTGCTGCTCATATTGGCTTTGAAATAGAACAGCACCGCGGCTACAAAGCAGTACCCGGTGATTTTGTCCATCATCATACAGACAGTCGGGTCTACGATCCAAAGGTTCAGATAACCGCTTATCTGTTGCATTATCATATACAATCCCCATAAAAAGCTGAGCAATCCGAAGGTTAGGTACTTATAATCGATCTTTCCGAGGATAAAGCTTGCCACCGGAAAAAAGAACAGTCCGAAGAAGCATATTAAAACAAACAGCAATACGGGCGGTAAAGCGTCATAGAAGAATCGCAGATACATTCCCTCGTTGTAATACGCTGTAACGTCAACACAGTCGTTATAACTGACAAGCGCGTAACCGTAGGGATATTCTACCTCAAAAAGAAGATCCGAGTCCTCCGTTATATTCTCGGCCTTCGTGAGATAGTCGGGATAAATAGTTTTTACGCAGTAGCCGGGTGTATTCGGCATATCGAGCGCCAACGGTTTGTCGGTTTGAGTGTGCTCATAAGAAAGCTTTTCGTCTTCAAAGTTATAGCTCTGTATCACGGTACCGTCGGTCGTTTTCAAAGTATACCAAACATTTTTGGAAGAAATCGTCAGGCTTCCGAAGTACATCAAGAGCTTTTTCGACATCTTACCTTTAAATACGATTTTGTTAAAGTGGTCGGTGATATAGCGGTCTTTTTCGATCGGTTTCCACTCGCCGCCGTCTACGGAGTATTCGCCCTCCAAAAACATTGACGGCGTTTCATAGATATCCATACTGACATAATAGCGCATACCGATCCAAATCGCGCTCACGATCATCAGAAGTGTCAGCGCAACGCAGACCGCTGTCCATATCTTGCCTTCGATGATTTTCTTCATTACACCGCCTCCTTTACGACTTCTCTTAATTACTTAATTATAACATAGGGATCGGGGAATGAAAAGTTAAAAAATCGTAAAAGTTTTAAAAAAACCCGATATTTGCAAAGAAGTTGCAAAGGTCGGGCTGATATACTTTAGTCACAGTCAAGGGAAACACAAAGCTTCCCGGGACGACTGAAAGAAAAAGTTAAGAAAAATTAAAACTTTTTCAAAAATCACAGATATTTGCAAAGAAGTTGCAAAGATCAACCTGATATACTAAAGTCACAATAAAAAAACAAAACCGAAAGGAGATACCAAAATGAAAACCACAAAAACCACAACCACCAACACATTAAACACTAACACAACAAATAATTCAACAAATTCAAAAGGAGTGAAAACAATGAAAAAAACAAGAAGATTCAAGACAAGATTGATCGCAGGCATCCTTTCCGCCATCACCGTATTTTCCGTAGGCACTATGGCTATCGGTTCCGCTTCCGCTTTTGCTATCCCCGGAATCGCTGAAACCGTACTCAGCACCACCTTCGGCTACGCGAAGGACGAAGTGATGAAGTTAGCCGGTCCCGAG
>CADBXH010000246.1 GCA_902798605.1 uncultured Ruminococcus sp.
GACTTTTTTATTATTGAGCTTGATTTTTCTGTAAAACAAGGTCGCCTCATTCCATCCGGAGCGAAGCGACCCTTTATTTTTAATTATTCAGTTTTAAATCTTCAGCTTTCAGTGTTCGATCGTTTCCCGAACAATCGAACCAGCTCGTCTTTGTGTTTCATAACACATTCGTAGCCTTCCCTGATCGTCGTCTCAAAGTTTTCCATCGAGAAGATCGCGGTGTTGCTGTTTTTGATCTGGACGCAGTAATCCGCTTCTTTCATTGAGCGGCGGGTTTTGTCGATCGAGTAGAGGTCGAGCGCGCGCCATACGACCTTCATCATTCCGTCAAGCCCCGTCTCGGGAGTGTAATCCGAGATATCAAAGGCGATAGCGAGTATCTTTCCGACGCCCATATCCTTCAAGATCTGAACAGGCAGGTTGTCCTTTGAGCCGCCGTCAATAAAGTTGTATCCCTCGTAGTCGCAGGTCGTGTAGATGCCCGGGAAGGTCATACTCGCCCTGACCGCGAGCTCGAGCGGCGCGCCGTGGATATAGTGGATATGCTCCCTGTGGATGTCCTCTTTTTCGGTAGTGAAAATGCACTCGTCCATCGTGTGGGTATCGTTTGAGCAAATGCTGAGGTTTATCGGGAGATCATCAAAGCCGTTGATATTCTTGGCGTCCATCGCCTCTCTGATGACGTTGGAGATAACCTCGCCGTCTTTGAGCCCGTCCTTCACTGTCCTTTTATTGAACTTGAGCGTCGCGAGCTGGGTGACGATCGGTATCGGGCGGAAATCCGCCAAGACCTCCCAGTAACGCTCGGCAAAGTCGTTCATCTCTTTGTAGTTGCAGCCCATAGCGACAAGCGCCGCCATAGCCGAGCCCGAGCTTGTGCCTGACACAAAATCGGGGAATATGCCGAGCTCGTGCAGAGCCTTTACCGCGCCGATATGCGCGATACCCTGCAAGCCGCCGCCCGAAAACGCAATGCCGACCGCGTTTTTTCTGTCTGACCTGTCCATTCAAAACTCCTTATTTATAGAACCTGTATACGTTGCAATAGGACTCTGTGTTCACAAAATAGTCGTACCAGTTATAGAAATCGTCAAAGCTGTAATCAGCCTGTATCAGCTCGTGGTTTTTGAGCTGAGTGTTGTTCGTGATGTAGTTGATGACCTTGTCCTCGTCGGCGAGGCGCGAGATATAAACCGTTACCTCGTCGAGCGATTTGAGCTCGGAATCGGTCGAGAGCCTGCTCAGGCTGTCCGAATCCTTTTTGTCAAAGTTGCCGGTGTTGCGAGCTTGGGCGACATATCCGCTGTCTGTACGATCATCGTGTCGTTATACTGCATAAACTTGTCGATGCACTTGTTCCACTCGAGCATCGCTGTGCCGACGAATACGCAGTTTTCTGTCTTAGGGTCGTAAAGATTCGTCTTGCCGTAAAGGTAGTACGGGGTGACAAAGACAAATCCGAGCGCGCTCGCGAGCAAAATGCTGACCGGCAGCACGGCTCTGACCTTAACGTTCTTGAACAAATTGAATATCCTGATGAACGCAAAGACGTACATCATAGAGATAAGCGGAAGCGAAGCCATAACGTAGCGGTCGCTGTTGAACGGCGAGAGCATTGAGATAACAAAGAAGTATATAAGCCCCGGGATAACCACAAAGAGTGACTTGGGCGGAAGCTTTTTCTTCTTTACAAAACGGAAGTAGATTCCGAAGCCGATCGCCGCCAGTGTGCAAAGTCCGAGCAGCCAGCTCTGGCCGAGGAACAATTCCTTCGCCAAGATCTGAACATATGTGCCGAGCTTGTATACGAAATAGGTCACTATCGTTATCGTATCTATCGAGAGGTCGAGCGAACCGAGTCCGCGGTTGCCTCCGAGCACGTTTTCTATTATATAAGGATAGATTATCAGGGCGATGACCGCGCCCGCCAAAGCAAAAACGACATAGAGGACAAGCGACTTGAACGCTTTCCGCTTTAGCTGCAGTATGAGGAACACCAGACCGATAAGCCCCGCGAACATAATAAAGTAGTACTGCGTGAGCACGCCGAGGATAACCACCGGCAATATCGGCAAAACCTCATAGAACTTTACGTCCTTGCCCCTGTCGAAAATTTTTAATGTCAGGTACAAAAACGCCAGCACGAACATAGTGAGGGTCGCGTACATCCTGAGGTAGATCGTCGTTGTTATGCAGGCGACGCTGAACGCGTAACCCCCCGTCGCGATAAGCGCGTAGAGGTTGTTATCGGTGACGCGCTTGCCGATTTTGAACAGCAATATCAGCGCGACAGTCATCATTATGATGTTTACGGAATACGCGAGCCACTTGTTAAAAACATTCGGGAACAACGAGCATACCGTGTGCACCAGCGCGTAGTAAAACGGCGGATGCGAGGCGTCTATGATCTGGTTTTTATAAACCTGCGCGTAGTCAAAACGGTGGGCGTCGCTCACGGCGAGGTATTCGTTAAAATCCTCGGGCGAGTTCCAGCCGTCCGTGTTGAGCTCCTTTGAAGAGTTCGCGAGGTTGTAGGTCAAAAGCTCGTCCTCGTGATAGCCCTGCTTTGTAAGCATAAAAATCGAGCTTATGCAAAGGCTTATCAGAATAATGAACGCTAAAATTATATTGGCGGATCTGTTGCTCAGCTTCATAAAATCTTCCTTTTATATCATACTACTTTAAATATAATATTCCGCGCTGATAATGTCAAGAATTATTAAAAAAATGTTTGTTCTTTTTTGGAACACCGGGAGAACGGCGTGACCCATCCCCGGTTTTTACTATCTATTACTAAAGCGGGCTGCCGACGTATAGTCAGCAGCCCGCTGTTGATTATTGATTTTTGATTGTTTATAGCAAAGCCTTATTCTGCCTTGGCTTCCTCAGCCTTAGCTTCCTCAGCCTTGGGCTCTTCTGCTTTTGCTTCTTCAGCCTTAGGCTCTTCCGCCTTGGGAGCAGCCTTCTTCTTTCTGCCTCTCTTTTTGGGAGCGGGCAGCTCTTTTTCTAACTTATAGTAGCAAACGCCGAGCGGGGGAAGTGTAAGCACGATGTGATAATCAAGCTCGTGCTCCTTCTCGTTCTTAGCCTTG
>CADBXH010000247.1 GCA_902798605.1 uncultured Ruminococcus sp.
ATTATGTCGTCTCACACTGCGCGCCGCAGTCGATCGTTTCATGGCTCATGGGCGGTTATACACAGCCCGATAAGCTGACCATGTATTTCGAGAACTTGGCGCAGCGTTTGAAATTCAAAAACTGGTTCTTCGGTCACTACCACGATGACAGGAAAATCATGGGCAAGTTCATCTTGCTCTACGATCAGATTGTGAGGATACAATAAAGTGAAACGCTACGACGAATAACGTAAAACAGCAGCTTCCGCTATTATGGCGGGGCTGCTGTTGTTTATGATTGGCTGTTTATGATCTCTTCAAAAGTCCGCGGCGTGTAGTTCATCACGGGCATCATCACGCCGACGTTGAACATACGGCACGGCGCGTTAAGGCGCTGTTCGGATAACCTGCGGAATTCCTCCGTCAGTATCCATTCGTCGGAGTTGTGGACGTGCCCGTAGAAGTGAACCGCGCCCTCAAACCGGTTATTGAAGCTGATGATCGGGTAATGCGAAAGCACAAGCATTTCGTGTCTTCCGTTATGTGGGACTTTCATCTCCAAATAGTCCTGTATGCTTTCAAAGCAATTACGGAAGGCATCATTTTTCAAGAGCTTTTTGTCGTGGTTGCCGATGATCAGATGCTTTTTGCCGCGCAGCTTTTTCAGTGTTTCAGTATTTCAACCGTCTGCTCGGGCTTGAGCCAGCTCACGTCGCCGAGGATATAACACTCGTCATCATCATTCAGTGCGCGGTTCCATTTTTCAATCAGCGATTTGTCATGCGCTTCGATATCCGCAAACGGACGCTTGTCGTATTTGAGCACATTCGCGTGACCGAAATGCGTGTCGGCTATAAAGAATGATCTTTTAATGGGCGATTGTTTCCTCTCAAATTATGTTGCATTCAGCGAGCGCAACGCACATCAGCACTATTTCAATCTCTTTGATTTTGTGCCCATCAAAAAACAAAGCGCGGGTATTCTCAAGCATATCTCCGAGCAGAGCAGCGTTGCGGCAAAGGCGCAGATAACCGGCACAAGGAACAGCAGAACCGTATTGCCGCTGAAAATATCCGCAAACCAATATTGGAACAGAACGATCCACAAAAAATGCAGACTGAAATACGGAAAAGATCTTTGCGACATGTATTCCGAAACTGAATTTTTATCATCAAGCCTATTCTTTCCGATTCCGATCAGTTCATAATCCTTTCCCGACCAGATAAACATATACACGTTGGCAGCACTTGCCGCAAGACCGATTGCAAGAGAAATATACCTGTACTTTTCGGCTTTTTCGATTACCTTATCATACGACAAAACATAGTAACCGATCAAAAAAGCATAGAGATACTCGGCAAAGCTCTTTCCTCCGACCGACAGCACGCCATACAAAAGCGGGAGCGGTATCACCATCAAACAGATTGCCCAAAACGGGAGTTTTTCCGCCTTTCCCCGGTTTTTGATCATCTTATTTGATAATGCAATGATCCCTACAGACGCCAATGATATGATGAACAGGAAATACAGGAACCAAAACTGCCCGACCGAAAAGCCGCCGTCAAAGCCCGACAAGTCCGTCCATTTTGTAAAGAATACGATATAATGCGCGAAAAATCCGCCTTCGTATGCGCAATTGTTCACATCGCCCATGTAAGACAGTATCGGGCAGAAAACCAGCGTCCCAAACACGAACGGCACGAGCAGGCGTTTTATCCTTTCAATAATGTATTGTCCGTATGTACGTTTCATTAACGCATACCGTGTACTCATACCCGCCAAAAGGAAAAGAAGCGGCATGAAAAACGGACTGAAAAATACAGTAAAACTGCTGATTGCCCGTTTCGGCGCAAAGCATATATAATTCAGCTCGCCCCAAGTATTAAAGGCTTGCGCCGCGTGATACGGAATAAGTAAAAGAACATCCATCCACCTTAAATTGTCTATAAACTGTTTTCTCATATCAACCGTTCCTTACGATAAAAAACGATAGTTATTCACTCTTTATCTCAAAAATACTTAATAGCTTGTTAAGGTTATCTACTGTATAATCAGGCTGTTCATCTTTTGATTTTGGTTCAGCCAACCCACCAAAACCTTGTTTTATCCACACGGTTATCATTCCGATTTTGTTAGCAGGAATAATATCATTATTGTTCCTCATATTAAACCAAGATTTCCGTCTTGAAAAACTTCTCCTGAAAATCCGTTTTTTCGGTAATCTCTTTCTCGCTGAATGACATATTTTCAGGGCATACTACCCACTTGTCCTCAACATCGTCAAGGCGGTGAATAACCCCGATGACCTTGCCCGTAAATTCTTGAATCGGCTCGTCCACGCCGAGAATATACGCGTCCTGCCACTCGCCGTCGGGAACCGTTATACCCTCAACATAGCCGTAGTTGATCGGATAGAAAATATCCCTATGCTTTGGGTGAACGCTCCCCATCGGTCGGTCGACTGTCACGGTGACAATGGAACCGATGACCGAAGCACAGTTTTTCATTTGCAATGCTCCTTAATTTTTTGCTTTTATCATTGTTTGCTATTTCTAAACTTTTCCAAGCGGTACAGCCGCTCCTCGTCGGGACGGTCAATGCCGTTTTGGTACTCATAATAACCGTTTACGGATGATGGTACTGCCCGTGCTGCTTGGTTTTGCCGTCGCCGTACTGAATGGAAAATTTCGGGCACAGGTGCAGGCAGCGCAGACATAGCGTGCAGTGCTCCTTTACCCATACGGGCTTTCTGTTTTGGATTTTGATTGCCTTTACGGGACACTGCTTGGCGCACAGACCGCATCCGATACAAGAATCTTCAACATAGAAATTGCTCGTCCTGCGTGCTTTCAGATACATTTGATCGGACATCGTGCGGACAAAATACGGTGCTTTGGGCGTGGCATGATTGCCCTTCACTCTCACTTTGATTTTTTCAATCAAAACCGCAAGTTTT
>CADBXH010000248.1 GCA_902798605.1 uncultured Ruminococcus sp.
CTTTACCGACTTGGGCAACAACGTGATGACTATGAGCACGCGGCTGATGGTAATGCTCGTTTATATCGCGATCTCGCTCGTGTTTATTATTTACCACAAAAACCGCTTCTCTTTCTTCCCGCTGTTTTATCTGCTGTCGGGATTTGCCGCGAGCGTTGTGCTGAGGTACTTATACAACGGCGCTGAGTATCTGACATACGGGATCTGGCTGCTTATGATAGTTTTGCTTATCAATTCCTTTAACTTTGAAGTTGAGCGCAGCGATAAGCCGAGCTCAAAGCTGAGGATGAGCAACGGATATTTCATTATTTCAATAGCGATCATTATTGCCCTTACAGCCGGCTATGCTACACTGTTCGTAATGCACAAGCCCGAGGACAAGACCGATGAGGTTCCGCAGCACCTTATAGCGGAAATAAGCAGAAACCCCGATTATTACTACGTTATGGACACGCAGACCCAAAAGGAGTTCGTAAAGTATACCGAGAACTATCTGCACCCCCTGTGGGGCTTCAGAGACGGTTATCTTGAAAACCTCGACAGCTTCGGCTACTTCCACAACTACGATCTTATGCGCAAGCGCAACCTGCCCGATAATATCTATGAGGCGGTGCTTAAAAACCGCAAGATTCAGGTCATCGACAAATACATCACCTTTAAAAAGGAAAAGTATTTTACGATCAATTATGTTGAACAGCCGCAGTCCGCGATCTATAACCAGATCGACGCAGTAGATGATTACAAGCTTTATGAGGTAGAAATACACTGAGCATTGTGATGTTTCATCTGCGCGAGGCTGAAAATCTTAATACAAACTAAAATAACGGATGTCATTCCAAGCGGTTTGACATCCGTTTTAATTTAGCTCATATTTAATTAACGCTTCTTTTATATCCTCAGGCAAATCCGCCGTGAGGGTTATTTTTTTGTTTGTGACCGGGTGGGTGAATTCTATAACTCCGCAGTGGAGCGCCTGACGGTCGATATGATCTCTCTTTCCGCCGTACAAATCATCGCCGACAAGCGGATGACCGAGGCTGCTCATATGACAGCGAATCTGGTGGGTCTTGCCTGTTTCGAGATTCAGGCTCAAAAACGACGCGCGGTCGTTGTATTTTAGAGGCTTATAAGGGGTGATCGCCGGTGTGCCTTCATTCAAAACGTGCCTGACTATCTTTGAATCCTCAAGCAAGCCGATGGGCTTTATCACGCTTCCGCTCTGAATGATTTTTCCGTGGACAAGGGCGAAGTAGGTTTTGCTGACGCTGCCCTTTAGTTTGTTGATTGTGAACTTATCCTTTGCGATGATCACTATCCCCGAGGTGTCGCGGTCAAGGCGGTTGTGAGCGCGAAAAACATAGCTCTCTCCCCTTTGCTCCATATGATAGGTCACGATATTCGCGAGCGTGTCGGTTTGGTGCTGCTTTACCGGGTGCACGGGCATAAACGGCGGCTTGTTGACGGCGAGGATAAATTCGTCCTCAAAGACGATATCGAGCTCGCCCTCTACGCTTTCGATATACTCCGATTCTTCCTCGGGAAGGCTGATGACTATCGTGCTCCCCGATTTAACAGGGTCGACCGATACGCCGTGGACTTGCTTTAGGTACCGCTTTGCCTGCATTCCGTTATGCTGTTGTTCGACCGAAAAATAGAGCTTTTCAGGCATAGACAAATCTCCAAATCAAAAATACGATACTTAATTGGATGAGTATTATTACGGGTATTCCGAGCATAAACTTTAAATGGCGGGTCTTGTGCCTGATGATGAGCATTGTGATAAGCATTGTGACGCTGCCGCCGAGAGCGGCGATCGTCATCAATGTGAACTCGCTTATCCTGCGCTTGTGTTTGATCGCGCGGAGCTTGTCGGACACGGTGAAAACCAACGCCAAGATATTAATTATAATGAGATAAAAGAATAATAAATACATAATCAAGAGGATGATAAAATGAAATTTAAACGGTTTTTTCCAATAGTCTTATGCGCGCTTATGCTTGCTTTCGCGGTTTTTGCCGCCGGTGTTTCCGGGCAAAAGGATGGCAGCGACGCTCAAAAAACAGAGAGCCCGGCTGCTGACGATCCGCCAAAGCCGGTTGAAGAAATGCGCGGACTTTGGGTGACTTATATGGAGCTTGATATGGAAAACGAAGCGGACAAAAGCGAAGCCGCTTTCAAAAAGAAGTTTGAAAACATCGCCGCTGCCGCCGAAAAACAGAAATTCAACACGTTGATCGCGCAAGTCCGCCCGTTTTGCGACGCGCTGTACGAGTCAAAATATTTTCCTTATTCGCACATTCTGAGCGGAATCCAAGGGGTCAGCCCGGGTTATGACGCGCTGAAAATTATGTGCGAGATCTGCAAAAAACACAAGCTAAAGCTCCACGCTTGGATAAATCCCTACCGTATAGCGCTCAACGAAACGCCCAATAAGCTCGCGGACAATAATCCGTATTATAACGATGATATACTCTGCATCGAAGCGGACGATTGGATCATCCTTGACCCGTATGATGCAGCCGCGCGGCAGCTTATCATAAACGGCATAGACGAGATAGTCAGCAACTATGACGTTGACGGGATCCAGTTTGACGATTACTTCTACCCCGCCGATATTGATGATATGGACTCAGAACAGTATCAAAGCTACCTTGATAACGCAAAAAGCGAAAGCAAGCTGAGCCTTGAAGAATGGCGCAGGAATAATGTAAATCTCCTGATCGCCGGGGCGTATATGGCTGTTCACGCCAAAAATGAAAATATCGAGTTCGGTATATCTCCGCAGGGGAATCTAAAAAATAACGAAAAGCTGTCGGCTGATGTTGTTAGCTGGTGCAATGTGCACGGGTATGTCGACTACATCTGTCCTCAGATATATTTCAGCCCCGACAACCCTAAGCTCGGCTTTGAGGAGTCGCTCAAGGAATGGACCTCGCTCGATTTTGCCGAGGGAGTAAAGCTATACGCGGGGCTCGCGGGGTACAAGGCGAATACCGGCAGTGACGACGGCACATGGCTTAAAACGAACGATATTTTAGCAAAGGAATATCAGATCATAAAAAGCGACAAAAGAGCGTGCGGAATCATGCTATACAGCTACGCAAGCCTTGTTGACAGCGATAAAAAGGATGAAATGAATAACCTTGTCAGATCATTCGGATAGCTCGCCGATACAGCAGTCGTCGCCGAGTTCAATGAGCTTGACTCTCCTGATCTGTCCGCAGAGCGAGTCGTCGGTCGAATATACGTGAACGGGCGTGTAGTTTTTGGTGTAGCCCTCAAGGAAGCCGTGCCTGAGCCG
>CADBXH010000249.1 GCA_902798605.1 uncultured Ruminococcus sp.
TTCCTTTGTCTTTGCCGAAACGGGGATACACGGTGTGTCGCCGCCCCATTCCTCGGGAACGAGCTCATACTCTGTGAGCTGCTGCTTGACCTGCTCGGGGTTAGCGCCGACCTTATCCATTTTGTTGATAGCGACGATTACCGAAACTCCCGCAGCCTTGGCGTGGTTGATAGCCTCGACTGTCTGGGGCATAATTCCGTCGTCCGCGGCTACGACAAGGATAGCGATATCGGTTACCTGCGCGCCGCGGGCACGCATTGTGGTGAACGCCTCGTGTCCGGGGGTATCGAGGAAGGTGATCGGTCTGTCGTTGACCGAAACCCTGTACGCACCGATGTGCTGGGTGATTCCGCCTGCCTCGCCCGCGGTAACGTTAGCGTGGCGGATGGCGTCGAGGATAGAGGTTTTACCGTGGTCAACGTGTCCCATAACAACAACTACGGGAGCTCTGCCCACGAGATTCGCCTCGTCGTCCTCGCTGTCGTCGATGATCTGCTCCTCGATTGTAACAACGACTTCCTTTTCTATCTTCGCGTGGAATTCCATCGCGATAAGTGAAGCTGTATCAAAATCTATTGTATCTGTAGCGGTGACCATTGTGCCCATAAGGAACGCCTTTTTAACGACCTCCGCAACGGTCGCCTTGAGCCTGAGCGCGAGTTCATTTACCGAGATCTCGTCGGGGATCTGGATGGTGATCGGCTTCTGCTTGCGCTCGAGCGCGATCCTCTTTAGTCTCTCAGCCTCTGTCTCGCGCTTGCCGTGGCGTCTGCCTCTCTGCTTCTGCGCGCGGTTAGAGAACTTTTGCTTTTTGGTGGTGTGATCTCTGTCTGTGCTGCGAGACTTTGATGTGCCCGAAGCGAGATCGTCATACTTTGAGTTGTAACGCTCAACGTCAACGTTTGTTGCGCGGGTGTCGATTACGCGGCGCTGGCGCTGCTTTGACTGCGGCGCGGGCTTATCCTCTTTATTTTCAGCCTTTTTGCCGGAGTCGGCTTTGTCTGCCTTGCCCGACTGCTTTTTGTCGGCCTCTTTTTCCTTTTCCTGCTTTTGAAGTTCCTCGGGCGAAGGTCCGTTCTCAATCTTCTCATTGCGCGACGCAAAGTATGAGTCAAGGCTTTCCACCTTGTTCTCCTGAGTAAATACGTCAAAAATTACATCGAGCTCGCTGTCCTCGAGCGTAGCGCCCGCCTTTTTGTTTACGTTACAGTATTGTTCCAAAATCGCGGAGATCTTTTTGTTTGTCACATCAAGATCCGCGGCGACATCTTTTACCTTGTATTTTATCATATTATTCTCCTCCCTGTTCGTCTTTGATCATTTGTGAGAGCTTGCCGGCAAAGCCGCTGTCCTCAACCGATAACACTCCGCAAAGCTTGCCGAGCGAAAAGCTGAGCTCATCTTTTGTACGGTTTATCATCAGCGCTTCAACGCCGTTCTTTTCGGCCGCCTCAAGCACGGGCTTCAGGCTGTTTTTAGAAAAATCACAGGCGTAGATTACAAGCCTCGATTTTTTGCTCTCTATCGACTCCACCGCGACCTGCGCGCCGATTGTCAGCTTCCGCGCGCGCCGGCAGAGTCCCAAAAAAGACAGAAGTCTGTCGTTCATAAACTGATTATCCTTTACTCCATAGTAAGATTTTCAAGCTCTTGCTCAAGCTGTGCGTAAACCTCGTCGGGTGCAGCTCAGGGAGCGTTCAAAGCGTCTTGCTTTTCTCGCGAGTTCAAAGCACTCGGGATTTTTGCAGACATACGCTCCGCGGCCGGGTTTTTTTCCTGTAAGATCAAGTGATATATCACCTTGAACAAGCACGTTCCCGTCCTCATCGGTGACATCCTTTGACTTGACTACCCTTATCAGCTCGCGCTTGGGCTTCATCTCGGTGCAACCTGTGCACTTTCTTAACGGTATCTTCTTTTTTTGTTTCATACGATACCTGCCTTTTATCTTACTCGGCGGCCTCTTCGGCAGCCTCTTCCGTTACTTCTTCGGTCGTTTCCTCAGCGACCTCTTCCACGGCTTCCTCCGCAGTTTCTTCGATCACCTCGTCAACAGCTTCCTCGGTCTCGGGCTCGTCATCTTCCTCATCCTCGCCGTAGAATCCGCTCTCGGGACGGATATCTATCTTCCAGCCGGTAAGTCTCGCGGCAAGGCGGGCGTTTTGACCCTTGTTGCCGATCGCCAGACTGAGCTGACCGTCGGGCACTGTGGCCTTGCAGCTCTTTTTGTCGGCGTCTACGATCTCGACCTTGATGACATCCGCGGGAGAAAGCGCCGAAGAAATGTACTTCTCGGGATCCTCGCTGTAC
>CADBXH010000250.1 GCA_902798605.1 uncultured Ruminococcus sp.
ATCGACGGGATGACCTCGGGAGAGGTCGACGTCGCTTTCCCGACCGGGGGCAGGCTGTATTACTCCGAGGAGAACGGCTTGTACCAGTCCGGTGCGGTGATTTCCGCTACTACGGAAATCGTTTACAAGGATGAATTTGATCCGGACGCCAAGCAAACCTTTGCCGTAAATAAAAACAATAAATTGCAATACTACTTTGTAAAAGATAATTATCCCAACGCCGAGATCGTATACTGCGATTCAATAGAAGAATGTCTCGACGCTGTTATCACGGGAAAGGCAAATTTTACCGCGCTTTACGGCCTTCGCGCTAACGATATCCTGAAAAACGGCGAGTACAGCCTTCTTATGACGCGTAAATCCAATCAGACCGAGGAGCGCTGTTTCGGCGTTGAGATCGGCAACGAGGGATTGCTTAAGCTTATCAACCGCGGTTTAAGCGTTATCGGTCCGAACTATTCGATCGATCTTGCGAATGAGTATTCCGAAAAGCTTTATACCTACGGACTGATCGACGCGCTGCGTGATAATATGATATTTATCGGCATACTGATCTTCGTTATCATCGCGCTTGTCATCTTTTTTATGGTGCGTGATTCATACCGCAAAAGAAAGCAGATAGCCGTAAGTAAAACAGCCGCGCTCGTGCTCGAAGAAAAGAACGCCGAGCTCGCGGAAAGCAAGGAAGCTCTGTCTAAAGCCCTTGCCGAGGCCGAAAAGGCAAACAACGCAAAGACTGATTTTCTTAACAGTATGTCTCATGATATAAGAACGCCGATGAACGCGATCGTGGGATTCACAGCGATGGCGAAACGCAATATTGACAACAAGTCGCTGATCGAGGATTATTTGGAAAAGATCTCTGTATCAAGCCGTCACCTTATTTCGCTTATCAATGATGTGCTCGATATGAGCAGGATCGAAAGCGGAAAGATCCGCATAGAGGAATCCGACGTTCATCTTCCGGATCTGATACACGACATCTGGACCATAATTCAGTCAAACATCAAGTCAAATAGCTTGGAGCTCAATATCAACACACAGGATATTATTCACGAGGACGTCATTACCGACCGCCTCAGACTCAATCAGGTGTTGCTCAATATATTGACAAATGCTGTCAAGTTTACGCCCGAGGGCGGTTCTGTCAGCTTTTGCGTAGCTGAAAAGCCGTGTGAGGACGAAAACCTTACCTGTTTTGAATTCAGGGTAAAGGATACCGGTATCGGTATGAGCGAGGAATTCCAAGAGAAAGTTTTTGATTCGTTCAGCCGTGAAAAAACAAGTACTGTAAGCGGTATCCAGGGTACCGGACTCGGTATGGCGATAACCAAAAATATAGTTGATATGATGGGCGGAACGATCACCCTTACCTCAAAAAAGGGCGAGGGCTCGGAGTTTGTTGTCAATATTCCGTGCAAGATCAGCAAAGCGGATAAAAACCAAGACCGTCTTGCCGATATCAACGGATTAAAGGTGCTTGTTGTTGACGATAACACGGACAACTGCATTCTGATATGCAAGATGCTCAGCAATATGGGCGCGGAGTCCGTTTGGACAAACGACGGTGACAAGGCTGTTGAATGTGCCCGCGAGGCGTATGAACGGGGAGAAAAGTTCGGCGCTTATATCGTTGATCTTATGATGCCCAATGGCGATAAGGATCCGATAATAATAATCACAGCGTATGACTGGACAGATTACGAGACAGAGGCTCGCGATGCGGGTGTAACGGCGTTTTGCACTAAACCGCTGTTTGAATCCGAGTTCAGGGACGTTCTTTCAAAACAGTTCAAGCTGTCCGCCGACGGAAGCAAGCAAGAGGAAGGCGCGGTCGATTTCAGCGGAAAACGGTTGCTTGTTGCCGAGGATAACGAGATGAACCAGACGATCGCAGTTTCTATTTTGGAGAGCTCGGGCTTTAAGGTCGATGTTGCCGAAAACGGCGAGGTCGCGCTGAATATGATAACGGACGCAGAAAGCGGCTTCTATGACGCCGTGCTGATGGATATCCAGATGCCCGTTATGGACGGCTACGAGGCTGCAAAGCGCATAAGAGCGCTCGATGACCCCGGCAAGGCGAATATCCCGATCGTCGCGGTCACGGCGAACGCCTTTGAGGAGGACCGCAAGATCTCGCTCGAAGCGGGAATGAACGGACACCTCGCAAAGCCATATGATATACCCGAGATGCTAAAGCTTCTTGATGAACTTCTTAATTCTAAATAAGAAATATAACCGCCGGTTTTGAAGCCGGCGGTTTTTTCGTTCGTCTTTTTTGCCTTAATAAATAAATATAAAATAACGTATAATCCAACAATACAAAACGCCGCAAATGTCGATTTATAGTCATTATTTATCTTTTGTAAACCCAAAAATGCACTTGAATTGGATAATATTCATAATTGTTGTCAATTGTGCACAATAACGTTGACAATTGTTGTTGAAAATAGTAAAATTATATTGAGTTGGATTATGCTCTATTACTCAAAGCAAAGGAGAGTATAAATGGAAAAGGAAATACAACAGGCTATTATGTATAATTCTGTCGGTGTTCTTGCTGCTTTCGGCATTGCCTCTGACAGTGTACGCAGAGGGCGCAACTCTGCACGATGTAAGCTCAGCGGATGAGCTTGAAGCTGCCTGCGCCGATATCAACGCAAGAGGCG
>CADBXH010000251.1 GCA_902798605.1 uncultured Ruminococcus sp.
ATTTTTGGTAACCACAACAATACCACGAGCAGTGGTCAATATCCAGAGATTGCCCTGACAAAATTTCTCTGGAATATTTGTGTAATACCAACTACATTTTATAAAAGTTAAAATCCATATAAAAATCCCTATAACTTGGCGTTTGTCAAGCTATAGGGATGATTTTTTATTCCTCTGTCATATTTATTATAACGTATCTGAGAAAAAGTGTCAAGAGTGTTTCCCTGCTATTTCCGTATTTCCCAGTCGTATCGCAGCCGCCGAAAAAATGACGTGTGGGTTTCTACTAAGAAAATGTGATCTGGCAGCGGTCAAAATCCACGACAATGACGTGCGAGAACCGGTTCTGTCACACGTGATTTTTGATTGAATGAAATGCGCATGACGTGCGTATCACACGCGGCAATACAAGTTCTTACTCAAATCGGCGTTTTTGTGTTGAAAAACGCTTGACAAAACCGCGTGTCTGTGGTATCATAGTCCCTGCAAGTGAGCGAGGCTCACCACGCAGCATTTTTTATTTAGGGGTATAGCTCAGTTGGTAGAGCAGCGGTCTCCAAACGTCAACCGCAACTTGATTTCCCTCATGATTACTGGATTTCTCAGGCTTGAAACTTCGGTTTCAAGCCTTTTTTCGTGTTTGTAATTTTGCAAGTCGTTAAAGTAATTTATGCAAAATCGAGGCCAAAACCGGCAAAAGATTTCGGAACAGCATCAAAAGACCAGCAATATTTCATTAGTCGATGAAAGGCTGTTTTCCGATGTCTGAAAACGTCTGACTGATACTTTTTAGAGTTAGTTCAACTCAAATTTCATATCGGTCTCGCCTATTGAGAAGCAATTCAATATATCCATAATCATAAATCTAAATTCTATCCCAATAAAGATTAAAACGCTGCACTCAACAAGTAATGTCAAGTACAGCGTTCGTAGTTTAAACTGTAAGTGATTTCAACCCATCGTCAGTTATTTCAGCACGGCAAAAAATAGCTTTTCTTTGTTTATGCGTCGCAAAATTTGACCTTTAACTCTGAGGTTTTTCCACTACTATATGCTGCTAAATATACAAAAGAATTATTTAAACTTCCGCAGTAATAATCTATATAATCTGAAGAAATAATTGCTTTGTCATGTCCTGTTATCCAACTATTAGCTACTGAAAGTTATTCGATCACCGTCAAACTCTTTTCCGCTTTTTTGACGGAGGTTTTGTTGAGCGCTGCAGCGATCACTAAAACTATGAGCGCAAAAACCGCAGCCGTGACAGCAGCGATCGTCACCGTTGTGCTGTTAATGAATATCGCGGAAAGCTCCGGGATCATCGCAATGATAATGAGAACAAACAGAGCTATACCGCCCAGTTTGCGCGATATTTCCGTTTCGCTGTCCCGAGTGAAAACCGGACTCTTGGCATTGCTCACGAGCATACAGTTGACAAAGATCAAGTTACAAAGTACACAGACGAACGCACTATACAGAAATACCCAGCTGCCTGTGAATGTGACGATGCCTGTCGCAATACAAACGATACCGAGAATCAGGATGTACGGCACGCTTCCGAGCGAACAGATCAGCATGGCAAAGCGGAGCTTGCTTTTGTAGTAATCCTTAAAATCAAGCGGCATGGCACGTAAAATATAGAAGCTGCCGCCCTCGCGCGAAAAGGCGGTTCCGGGCAAATTATTGAAGCCGCAGGCAAAGCAGGACGCCGCAACACCGAGAAAGATCGCGCAGATCAGCGCGGCGCTTGTGTCAACAGAACCGGCGGTGCTGAAAAGTGCGTTTTTACCGCATTTTTCGCCTCGTAGGAGGTCAGCGCTTTCAGAGCGCTGCGCTTCTTCCGACCGGAAAGCATGCTTTTTTCGACAGGCTTTTTTGCGGAGCCCGTATTTTGCATGGAGAGCGCTGTGGACAGATAGAACAGCTTGATAACAAGCAAGGCTAAAGCGATCGCTGCAGCGGTAATGCCGAGACTGATGAACAGTCCTATGATACTTCCGTCGAACATAAAGCCATTCATAAACGCGATGTTCGGGAAGTACTCGGATAAACCTGAAAACGCCGAGAGGGCGCTCAAAGCAGCGTCAGGGGAATCATTGCTGTTGAAAATACTGCTGACGATCACATAGCCGACTGTCAGCACGAGCGTAAGGATGCCGCCGATCGCTACCATGATATCGCGATTTCGGATAAAGCCGCAGCATTTGAAGATCACGACTGTCAGCAGCGCGGCGATCGCAAGACCGGTCACGGGAATAAGGACGCTTGAAAGCACCGTGCCGATGTAAAACGCCGCGCCCATTCCCGCACGTAAGCCGAACCCGAAAAAGCTCGCGTTGATCAGTATAACGCTCAGAACTACCGGAAACTTCAAGGTCACGGTCAGCTTGGCAGTCACGATCTGACCCGCCGAAAAAGGCATGGGCAGCAAAACCGGAAGATCGTCCGCCGTGTACAGCACAGTGACAATGTTTTTGACCGATAGCACAAGGCTGAGCAGAAACAGTATCATCATCAAAACATTTGTAAAGTCTTTAAGGGAGATGTACGGCGAGATCAAGGGTTCCGCAAAGTAAGCCGCAGCAGCCAAAGTCGCGGTCAAGAATACCAATCCGAGAGCGGCAAGAATCTTTGCCGCTCTCGGTGAGATCAGCGCTTCGCTGCCGCCGATCTTTGAGTTTCCGTTGCATTCTTCCAAAACGGAAATGAGCTTTCTAACCTTGGAAAACTCGCCTGTTACTTTTTGATCACTCATTGTCAGTCATCTTCTTGCATTTTGAGGCGACAATGAAGTAAATGATCACCATAAGAATAATGGCACCGAACAAAATCGCTTTGATCCAAAAAACATCGTTAAGGATTTTTTGAAACTCGAGAAAATCGACAATACATTCCCCAATCAAAAAGAGCCCGGAAACGATATACATCACAACATTGATCAGCTTGTAGGCGCGCGCGCCTTTCTTTGAATACGAGGCGATTTTCGCCTCCTCGCTTTTTGTAAGTGTGCCGGTAAGAAGAATTTTTATGCCGAAAATAATCAAACCGACCCCTAATACTCCAAACGCAATAGACATAATCATTTTTACTACCTCCGATTACTCTTTTGTTTCTGTTAATTCAAGAAAAATGTTTTCCAGTGAAGCATTTGATTTGTGCGTAGCCCTCAGTTCATCAAGTGTTCCGCAGTACAAAAGCTCT
>CADBXH010000252.1 GCA_902798605.1 uncultured Ruminococcus sp.
CGATCAGCTTATCCATCAGATCGCTAACCTTCTCATAAGGCTGCTTCTTTGCGATTATCCTGTATTGGGATGTGGGATTGCCTGTTATATAGCGTCTCAGGTCATCCCTTGTATAATTGAATTCGATCTCCGAATTGTACAGTGCATCAAGAGTTGAATCTATATACTGTCCTTCACTTCCGTTAAGGGTCTTGGAATCTATACAGATGTTGTAAACCTTCTGGCTGACGGAGAAAAGGTCGATATAACTCCCGTCGGTGATGCCGCGCTGGCTTTCCCGGTAACAAAGGGCAATCACACTATTGAGCTGACCTATTATCCCAAGGGCTTCTGGCCGGGATTTGCGATATCAATGGTTTGCCTGATCGTTTTCGCGGGAATGTGCGTAATGATATATATATTCAAAAAACGGATAATTCCCGAACCCGCAAAGCTTGACATCCCCGAACCGGATGATTATGAAGAATAAAACAAATCAAAAAAGCCTGTTCCCATCATTTTGGGAACAGGCTTTTAAGCTGTCAATCAATCTGAAAAGTCGGTGTCAAGGGTCACGCGCAGGTGGTAATCCGGATATTCGGTTTGAACTTCATCAATGATTTGTTTGAAAAGCGCGTTTCTGTCAGGCGCAGCGAAGTCGATAACAAGGTCAAAGCGGATGTCCTTGCTTTCCTCATTGAACGAAAATCCGTGAAGCTGTAAAACATATTGATGGCGCATAACGGTTTTTCTGATGTTGGTCAAAATCTCGTCGGCAAGCCCGCCGTCGGTGTTGGCGGAGTAAATTCCTATTCCGGCAAGAATTACCCTGTGCTCGCAGTAGACCGCGTCGGCGATATCCCTCTCGAGCTTGTCGAGCATAGGCATTGTGTAGGTGTCGGGCAGCTCAATATGTACGGAGCCGATGTATGAATCGGGGCCGTAGTTGTGGAGTATCAGGTCGTATGCTCCGCGGACGTCATCGAAGCCGAGTATGGTTTCTTTGATGGCGTTTGATAATTCGCTGTCAGCTCGCTCGCCCACAATAGAAGAGATACTAGAAGAAATTCCCTCGCGGAGAATATCGACGCCCGCTTTTATAATGACAAGCGAGATAATTGCGCCGAGCCACGCCTCAAGGCTGATCCCCCAGATAATGTAGATCCCCGCGGCAACAAGCGTCGAGGCGGAGATGACCGCGTCAAGCAGCGCGTCCTTGCCCGAGGCGACAAGCGAATCGCTTTTTACCTTGATACCCGTGCGGCGCACAAACAAGCCGAGAACTATCTTTACCGCGACGGCTACCGCTACGATAATAAGCGCGGTCGGCGTATAGTCGGGGGTCTCAGGTGTGATGATTTTTTTGATCGACTCAATAAGCGCCGTGATACCGGCGTAAAGAATGATGACCGATATCGTCACCGTGCTTATATACTCGATCCTGCCGTGACCGAAGGGGTGCTTTTTGTCGGGCTTTTTGCCCGCGATCTTCGTGCCGATTATGGTGATTACGGATGACAGCGCGTCGGTCAGGTTGTTGACCGCGTCAAGCGTTATCGCGATAGAGTTGGTGAAAAATCCGACGGCTGCCTTGAACGCGGCAAGGAGGACGTTCGCCAATATCCCGATCACACTTGTTCTGACTATTGTTTTTTCTCTGTTCATAAAATCCCTCCGTGTCTGATATGCATATATTATAACACAATGGCAAAACAGTTGTCTATATACAAAAGAAAAAGGACGCAAACAGCGCCCTTTGAAATTCTATTTTTTCGATCCCGGTGAGAAGATCTTTTTATCAAGACCGTTGAGCTCGATCACTCTTGTAAGCGGCAGACCGAGAACAAAGAGTACGACTAATTCTCCGAGAGCGACCAAGCCGCCTTGGATCAAGAAGTCGACAAAGTTGAAAGCCGAGGCGTTGTTCATAAAGAAATAATCGATCTCAAAGCCGACCAAAAGACCGTTGAAAAGCGCGGGCATAAGCGCGGCTAAAACAGGAAGCTTGAAAAGCCGCACGTTCCTTAACGCGTACATCGAAAGAGCCGCAAAAAGAGTCGCGAGCGAGCCGAAGATCAAATCATACGGACCGAGCACGGAAAGCGAGCTGATGTTAGCTATAACGCAGCCGATCGTGAGCCCGGGAATAGCCGCCGGCGTATAAAGAGCCAAAACCGTCAGCACCTCGGAGAGCCTGAACTGGACCGGCATTGATGCCGAGCCGGGAATAAGAACGTTTTGAAGGATCGTCATCGTGGCGTAAATAGCCGCGATCAGCGCGCCCTGAACGATATAGAGCGTTGATTTTCTTTTCATGATTTGTTCCTTTGCGTCGCATTTTGGATTTTGCGAACCCTTGTTCGCAGCTTACTTAATATATCACAAAAAAGTTTAAAATGCAATTGACGGGAGGGAAAAAATAAAGTACAATTATAATGTATAATTATGAGATAAGATACAATCAAAGGTGATTATATGAACCTTGTTAAATTTATAAAACGTATGGCAGCTTGTACAGCTGTCGTTGTTTTGGCTGCGGCGCTTTCGGGCTTCAATTCTGTCAGGTCGCGCCGGAGGCCCGGGATC
>CADBXH010000253.1 GCA_902798605.1 uncultured Ruminococcus sp.
TGATGCGGCTGATTACCTTATCCGTATCCCCAAGATTAACGAGATGCTTATGCCGATGGTCGCGACCGTTCCCATGCAGCTTTTGGCTTACTACACCTCGGTAAATAAGGGTAATGATGTTGATAAACCGAGGAATTTGGCGAAATCCGTAACCGTAGAGTGATCACAAAAACAGAGTTTTTTCGAAAAAATTCGTTAAACTATTGACAAACTTAAGTTTTTGGCGTATAATGCCTATGTTAAGACGAAGGTGTCTTGGGCAAAAGAGCCAAGGTGTCTTTGTCTTTTTTGTTTTTATTGCAGTTCGGCAATCTTATTTTGCTGATAATACACACGAGCCGCTGCTTCGGCGGCGAGGAGTAATCTAATTTTTGGAGGAAATTGTTATGTCTTATGTTGATGAAGTACTTGCAAAAGTAAAAGAGAAAAACGCTTCCGAGCCTGAATTCTTACAGGCGGTCGAAGAGGTACTTAACTCTCTGCGTCCCGCTATCGCGGCTAACGAGGAGAAGTACAGAAAGCTCGCTCTCTTAGAGCGCATCTGTGAGCCCGAGCGTCAGATCAAGTTCCGCGTTCCGTGGGTCGACGATAACGGCCAGGTTCACGTAAACACAGGTTACCGCGTACAGTTCAATTCGGCTATCGGACCCTACAAGGGCGGTATCCGTCTGCATCCTTCGGTTTACCTCGGAATCATCAAGTTCCTCGGCTTTGAGCAGATCTTCAAGAACTCCCTTACAGGTCTTCCTATCGGCGGCGGTAAAGGCGGCAGCGACTTTGACCCCAAGGGCAAGAGCGATAACGAGATCATGAGATTCTGCCAGAGCTTTATGACAGAGCTTTGCCGTCACATCGGCGCGGACACAGACGTTCCCGCAGGTGATATCGGTACAGGCGCTCGTGAGATCGGCTATATGTTCGGTCAGTACAAGAGGATCCGCAACCTTTATGAGGGCGTTCTCACCGGTAAGGGTCTCACCTTCGGCGGTTCGCTTGCACGTACAGAGGCTACAGGCTACGGTCTCCTTTATCTTACAAACGAAATGCTCAAGTCAAACGGTATTGATATCGCAGGCAAGACAGTTTGTATTTCAGGCGCGGGCAACGTTGCTATCTACGCAACTCAGAAAGCTCAGCAGCTCGGCGCAAAGGTCGTTACCTGCTCCGATTCAACAGGCTGGATCTATGACGAGGATGGCATTGACGTAGCTCTCCTCAAGGAAGTTAAGGAAGTTAAGCGTGCACGTCTTGACGCGTATGCTGCGGCTCGTCCCTCGGCTGTATATCACGACAAGAAGGCTGAAGGCTCTAACGTATGGGAAATCAAGTGCGACATCGCGCTTCCCTGTGCTACTCAGAACGAGCTCGGTATCGAGGACGCTGAAAAGCTGGTTGCAAACGGTGTTACAGCTGTTGCGGAGGGCGCTAATATGCCCACAACTCTCGAGGCTACCGAATACTTCCAGGATAACGGCGTGCTCTTTGCTCCCGGCAAGGCAGCAAACGCAGGCGGTGTTGCTTGCTCAGCTCTTGAGATGAGCCAGAACTCCGAGAGACTTTCATGGAGCTTCGAAATGTTGTCGGCGCGAATATCGCCGGTTTTGAAAAGGTTGCCGACGCTATGCTTGCTCAGGGTATCGTCTGATTTAACGCAAATCATCAAGCGCGCTCTCCGCTAAGAGGGCGCGTTTTTTAATTAAAAATAATAAAACCGAAGCGTTCACTTTTCAAAATACGCGTAAAAGCCACTTTTTTAGGTTTAAAAAAACAACAAATTCTTTCTAAATAAACACCGGGAAGGATAGGATACTATGAAAAATAAAACAGAATTATTCAGTAAAAATTCGCTCTACCGGAATGATTTTGAACACGAAAACTGCGGAATAGGCGCCGTAGTCAATATAAAGGGCGTTCAGTCGCACGCCACCGTGGACAATGCCCTGACAATTGTTGAAACCTTAGAGCACAGGGCGGGCAAGGACGCTGAGGGAAAAACCGGCGACGGCGTCGGTATCCTTTTGCAGATTTCCGACAAATTCTTTCAAAAGGTTGCTAAAGACCTGAATATCAAAATAGCGGCCAAGCGCGATTACGCGGTCGGAATGTTCTTCTTCCCTCAAAACGAGCTGAGGCGCAATCAGGCCAAAAAGATGTTTGAGATCATTGCCGAAAAAGAGGGGATAAAAGTATCTGCATGGCGCGAGGTCCCGTGCGATCCTTCGGTTTTGGGACACAAGGCGTATGAATGTATGCCCAATATCCATCAATGCTTTATCAACCGCCCAAATGACGTCAACCGCGGTATAGACTTTGACCGCAAGCTTTTTGTGGTAAGGCGTTTGTTTGAGCAGAGCAATGAGGATACATATGTCGCTTCTCTGTCGAGCCGCACCATCGTGTACAAGGGAATGTTCCTTGTCGGCGATTTAAGAAGGTTTTACCTCGACTTGGAGGACAAGGACTATGAATCCGCTATCGCGCTGGTACACTCGCGCTTTTCAACCAACACCTTCCCGAGCTGGCAGAAGGCGCATCCCAACAGAATGATCGTTCATAACGGAGAGATCAATACGATCAGGGGCAACAGCGATAAAATGCTTGCCCGTGAAGAAAATATGGCGTCGCTGTATTTGATGGGCGATATGGACAAGGTGCTTCCGGTGGTGAATCCCGACGGAAGCGACTCCGCAAGGCTCGACAATACCCTCGAATTCCTTGTTATGAGCGGAATGGAGCTGCCGCTTGCGGTGATGATAACAATTCCCGAGCCGTGGGATAATAACCACGCTATGCCTCAGAAT
>CADBXH010000254.1 GCA_902798605.1 uncultured Ruminococcus sp.
AAAGCGTGATCAGCCGGTCAAAACACGGCTCCAGATCCTCCAAATGCGACTTGCGTACAAAGGAAAACGGCTGCTTCAGTGCGTCAAACACAAGCCCGTCGCGGTTCGTAACGAAAATGATATACGGCTTGCCCGAGCCGTCTTTTTGTTCATTAATCTTGGAAGCGAGGTCGAGTCCCGAGTATTTCGGCATTTCGATATCAAGTAAAACAACGTCGCAGTTCTTGCCGTCCATCAGCAAAAATTCGGGGTCTTCCGTTTCCTGTATCTCCGCAGTGACGCGATTATCCAAGCAAATTTTATTAACATATTGACGAAGCTCTCCGGCAAAGACAGGCTCGTCGTCTACAATCAAAATTTTCATAACAAAACATCTGCCTGATAGTATTATGGTATATGTTTATCATAATACATTTATAGCTCAAAATCAACAAAGCGGTAAAATTTGTGCGTTTTCAGGTGTACTTGTCAAGGTTCCGCTATTCAACTGTATAATAATAATCGCGTTTAGTAAAGACAAAGCCGTATGGTGATGTGTCGTCCTGTAAACTGACCTTGCAAGTCCGCCCTTTTTGGTATGTGTCTTGGTATTTATAATAATCAAAATCATCAAGCGTGACTTCAAAACCACCATACGCATAGCCGTCGGGAGAAATAACAACAATTGAGCGAGAGAGCTCGTTGTCGTTTTTGATCGTATATCCGTTTATTTCGGTCTCAAACTTTTTCAAAAACACCAACGTGTCGCCGTAGACGTTATCCTTTGAGTAGAGAAGGTCGTTTTCCTCAATATACCCCAGAACGTCAAGCTCTACGGCAGTTTTCAGCTCCAGTCCCTGACGCTTGATCTCATCTCTGACGGTCGTGCGGTATGTATCCGGAAGCTTGCTGATACCTGCGCCGTATACCATCGCTACCAGACAATACTCGAGGGGATTTGAAAATTTCCATTCCGCTTTTACAGCGATCTCGTCATCGGAAGATAAGGAGCAGGCAGTCACACCGGGCGTAAAGGTTTCGGAAGAATCGCGCGGATGACCGTTAACATAGACCGTGAGCTTTACGCAGTCGTAAAAATACCAGCCGCCGACAAAAGCGCTCTCAAAAAACACATCTCCGATCAGCGGCATTTTGGATTTCAGCACTTTCTCATCAAACTCCGCGGTACAGGAGATGTTTCCCTCGTAAACCTCGCCCAATTGATTCTGCCCGAGGTCTATCCTGACAAAGTCCATTAGGGTAGTACGGGTCGAAAAGTATATGAACAGTGGCAAAAGTGACAATGCGACCGTGCAAAAAATGAGAAGAAAACTCAGCAAGTTCCGCGGAATCTTCTTTTTTAACTTATCCATAGCTCTCCTCCTTCTTTCAGTCAAAACGGCGCGCGTAATCCTATTCGGAAATATTGAACTGTTTTTTCATAAAAACGACTTTCTTTTGATATGTTGTTTTTACTTTCATTTTAGAATAATTTAAGCCGAAAATCAATAAAATGGTAAAATTTGCGAGATTTATGGTAAAGTTGAAGACAAAAAAAGTTCAGCAATAATTTTTTTGAATAAAACTATCAAATATGTGATTACAATGTATTGACGTGTCCTTGCGATTGGTGTATAATGAAGAAAACAGAACGGAGATGATTTTATGAATATTGTAGACGCGCCCAAAACAGGGACATTTCAAATGCGCATCAATCCCGAAGTAAAAAAGCAGGTGGAAAGCCTATACGCGAAATGCGGAATGACATTGACCGACGCGGTAAACGCATTCTTTCAGCAGTCGCTCAATGTAGGCGGACTGCCGTTCCTGATGAATCAAAACAGCGAGGAAGTCATTCGTCAGCAGGCAATTGCGCTTTTGCTGGCAGAGATCAAGGCGGGTGAGGACAGCGTAAAGTCGGAATCGGATTGGATTTCGGAGGAAGATATGCTGAGTGAATTCGGAGTGCAGGCATGATTTTGCGCTATACGCCGCGAGCCCGGCAGGATTTACATGAGATAAAGGATTACGTCAAAAACGAACTGGCAAATCCTCAGGCAGCCGCAAGAATCGTCGAGCGAATACTAAAGGACTGCTCAAATTTGAAATCAAATCCATACTTGGGGTTGGATTTGTCCTCAAAGATTGGGCAGAAAACAGACTTGAGATATTTAATCCTCTCAAATTACATTGCCATATATAGAGTTGAAAACAATTTGGTCAGTATTATCCGTATCATGGATGGAAGAACAGATTATTTGCGTTATCTGTTGTCGGAGATATGACTTCATTGATATCTGCGAACAGTCAAAATTTGCGACGCATAAAACAAAGAAAGGGAGTTTTCGGTGAATGCGTTTTTGAGTGGATTTTGGTGCATTTGCAGATTGGAGTAACAGCTTTATAATTTAATACAAATAAGCCCG
>CADBXH010000255.1 GCA_902798605.1 uncultured Ruminococcus sp.
CTCGTAAACTCTGTCGTCTTCTTTGTCTCCCCGCATCGTACAGCTTACCGTCAGGCGCGTTTTGCCGGGCTTTTTACCGGTGATGGTATATATCACCTTATATCCCGCGCCGTCGATCATTTCGTGATCGGGCTTGTCATATTTTTTCTCTCTGCTGATTTCCGCGATACTGCCGTCTTCGATCTCGGCGCTATATTCAGGTCCGCCGCCGTCAAAAGAATCAAATTCAAGCGTGGCGGGTTCATCGTCTGTTTTTTCTTTAAAAATCGTGCAGCCCGCGATCATATATACGCCCGTCAGCAGCCCGATGACGATCGCGATTATAATAACTATTTGCAAAACTCCTGCATTTTTCATATTATCCTCCGTGCTTGATTTTAAATCTGTATCACTATTTTACTATATCGCTTTGTGATTTTCAATATAAAAACGCAAACAAAAACCCCTCCCAAACAGGAGGGGTCAATCAAGTTCAAGCTATGATAAAGCAGCTATTCCGTGCTTACTTGATATCGCGCTTTTTAAAGGTAAAATATGTCAGCGTTACAAAAGCGGCTATGAAGATCAGCCCTACCAAAATCGCGTTGAGCACCAGTGTGTTTGTATCGACATTGACCGTACTTATCAGTCCGTCGGGGAGGTAGTTGCTTAAAACAAATTCTTCGAGCTTAAAGATATTCATAACGCCGGTGCTGATTCCCATATATGCCAGATTCAGCGCGCCTGTAGCGAAGATAACGCCTACGATCGTCGCCAGGGTCTTGTTCTTGATGCCGACCGCGAGGAACATAAGGATCGAGGAGATCGCCAATGAAAGCAGCCATTTAAGAAGCATCGTTCCTATTCCCGCCAAAACGTTGCCGTCGAAAACAAGCGTTCCCGCGATCGCCGCTCCCAAAGCCGACGAAAGAGATCCGAGGATGAAGAAGATCAGGTTGTGGATACCGAGCACGATGAACTTTGACGCCACGATCCTGCCTCTTGATCCTACCTGTCCGGCGTAGTTCTTGATGTATCCGCCTGCGAAGTCCGCATAGAGGAAGCTTATCGCCGAGATGTACATCGGGATCATAAGCAAAGAAAAGTAGAACGGGTTGGCGATCGCATTCGTGAGCGCCACGGGTTCTGCTATACTGCTGATCATCTTCATAATGAGCGGTACGACTGCCGCGAATGCCAGATTAAGCCCAAACGTGATCGCCGCAAGTATAATAAACATCTTGGTGGTTCTGAGTTTGTACCACTCCATTTTTACAAGTTTAGTCATTTCTCTTTCCTCCCGTCAGGCTGAGGTAGTAATCCTCGAGCGAAATATTTGTGATATGCAGCTCATTTACCGCAATACCGGCTGTCACCAGTTTTTTGTTTATTTCCGCGGTCCTGTCTAAGCATTCTTCTATTCTGATAGTGTTGCCGTTTATCTCGACATCTTCGATTCCCATTGATTTGATGATGTCCGCAGCTTTGACGTTATCGTCAGTGTGAACGGTCACATACTGTCCGCAGCGGTTCATCAGCTCTTCGTTTGAAAATTCGTCTATAAGCTCGCCTTCCTTTTTCATCCCTGAGCTTTTCGAGCGTTTCTCTGACCTCGGCGATACCCTGCGGATCAAGTCCGTTGATCGGCTCGTCGAGCACGATAAGCTTTGGATCGCCTGTCAGCGCGAGCGCGATGCCGAGCCTCTGACGCATACCAAGCGAAAACGAACCCGCGTTTTTCTTGCCTGTATCCTCAAGTCCGACGATCCTTAACAGGTCGTTTATATACTCCTTTGAGTAGCAGCCCATCGCGATGCATTTGATTTTCAGGTTATCAAACGCCGAACGGTTCGCATAGATTCCCGGGCTTTCTATCAACACGCCTATTCCGCTGCTGTCGTTGCTGTGGAACTCATAGCTTCCGCTTGTGGGAGCCGAAAGTCCGCTGATCATTCTCATTATCGTAGTTTTACCGGCTCCGTTTCTTCCGATGAGTCCGTATATCTCGCCTTCCTTTATATGGATATTGATTCTGTCCGCGGCGAGCTTTTCACCGTATTTTTTGGTGAGACCGGTCGTTGTCAAAATATAGCTCATTTGTGATTTCTCCTTTCGTTTGGGGCATATCCCTCAATTATGACCACATTATATCATACAAACCATAACAAGACCATTACAAAAACCGTAATTTTTATAAAAAA
>CADBXH010000256.1:0-1543 GCA_902798605.1 uncultured Ruminococcus sp.
AAACAATGAAACAGGCTTTGCGATTTATCTGATTAATAAAGATAACCAAAGTGGTCAAACGGGAAAGCAACAACCTGAGCCTTGCCGATTACATCCTTAACGTCGATAAGACCGATCTCAGAGCTGCGGCTATCAAGAGAAACCTGGCGGTTATCACCCATTACAAACAGTTTTCCCTCGGGAATAACTTCGGGAATATCATAATCGGTATAGCTGCCCGAGAAGGTAGAGCCCTTGATATACGGTTCGTCAATAACAACGCCGTCAACAATAATACGGTCGTTTTCAGCGTCGAGCTTTAAGGTCTGGCCTTCCTTAGCGATAACACGCTTGATGATAGGTTTTTCATACTTAGCGCCGTGAGAAATAACAACAATATCATTATTGTTAGGCTGATAAAACATATTTGTAACGACGACCTTGTCTTTTGTCTGAAGCGTATCGTTCATAGATGTGCCGTCAACATCGACAAGTCTGAACACAAATGTAAGACAAACCACAACGATCGCAATAGCAAAAACTATGCAGCGGATCCAGTCGTAAACGCTTGCAACTCCGCCGTCGTTCTTTGCGGAAACAAAGTATTCTTTACCGTCATTGGTTTTCATAGGCTCTTTTTCCTCGACCGGTTTCTCAGCCTTATAAATATAGTAATCATCGTCGTCCGATTTTTTACTGCGCTTTTTATCCTTATCAAGATACAACTCGGGATTGATATCTACAGCGAGGTCATAATCTTTGTTATCGTTGTTACTCAATTCGTTCACCTGCTTTACTTATAGAAAAAAGGGAACTTTAAGCAAGTCCCCTTTTTAGTATTCGAGAATTTACTTACGAATCTGTTCCTTAACCTTAGCAGCCTTACCAACTCTGTCACGCAGATAGTAGAGCTTGCTTCTGCGAACCTTACCGTAACGAACAACCTTGATGTCCTTTACGTTGGGTGAATGAAGCGGGAATACTCTCTCTACTCCAACACCGTAAGCTACGCGTCTAACGGTAAATGTCTCGGCAACACCGCTGCCTCTCTTGGCAATCACAGTGCCCTCGAACATCTGAATTCTTTCTCTGTTACCTTCACGAATGTTTACTGATACTCTGATAGTATCACCGATGCCAAACTCGGGAGTAGTCTCTTTTACCGAATCGGCAACAATTGTTTTTAAAGCGTCCATTTTTTATCCTCCTAATATTTACCCAACATTCATACGAAAATCGCAGCGGACTATCGGTTCTTAAATGACGGCTTTGCCGTAATTTGAGCCACGTCGCGAGTAACGACGGAACCAAATGCCTAAATATTATACCATAAAGGAATTAATATTTCAAGCCCTTTTTTCATTTTTTTGGTTTTATGTAAAAAGCTGCTTTACAACAGTATTTTATAACAGAAAATAATGAAAATCAAGGCTATTCACTGATATTTCGGAGTTTGTTCAAAAACTTTTCAAAATATTCGGGAAGTTCAGAGTCAAACTCCATATATTCATTGGTTTTAGGGTGAACAAAACCGATCTTCTTTGCGTGCAGACATTGACCCTCA
>CADBXH010000256.1:1597-3014 GCA_902798605.1 uncultured Ruminococcus sp.
CATTTTTCACTCCGTAAACCTTATCGCCTGCCACAGGATGACCTATATACGCCATATGCACTCTTATTTGATGCGTCCTGCCGGTTTCGAGCTTACATTTTATGTGTGTATATCCTTTGTAACGCCGTATTACCGTGTAATGAGTCACCGCGTTTTTGCTGTTTTTTTGTGTAACGCACATTTTTTTGCGGTCGTTGGGATTTCTGCCGATAGGAGCGTCAACTGTACCGCTGTCATCTTTGAGATTACCGAACACAACAGCCTCGTATTCCCTTGTAAATGAGTGCTCTTTGATTTGTCCGGCAAGCGACGAATGGGCAAAGTCATTTTTAGCGACAATCAACAATCCGCTTGTGCCCTTGTCTATACGGTGAACTATTCCCGGCCGCATAACGCCGTTAATCCCCGAAAGGCTATCGCCGCAGTGATAAAGCAAAGCGTTCACAAGTGTTCCGTCATAATTGCCCGCCGCGGGATGAACGACCATCCCCTTCGGCTTGTTTACAACGAGCAGATATTCATCCTCATAGACGATATCAAGCGGTATGTTTTCTGCCTTAGCTTCATACTCAACGGGATCGGGCACACTTATCTCAACCGTATCACCCTCTGAAAGCTTATACTTTTTGCTGACACAGCTTCCGTTGACAGTTACAAGCTCTTTTTCAATAAGCCCCGCGGCGGCGCTGCGCGAGATCCCCAAATCACTGTCTGCTATGAATTTATCGACTCTAATGCCGTTTTCAACGCAAATAAGCTTATGATCAGTCATTCTTTTTTACCTTTTTATTCTTGCGCGAGGGTTTAAAAAGCACATAAAAGATCAAGAGTATCACACCGACTGTAATGCAGTAATCCGCAAAATTACAAACCGGCGGAAAAAACGAAAGGCTGATATAGTCAATAACATATCCGTTGACTATTCTGTCATACAGATTGCCGAGTCCGCCTCCGATTATCAATCCGGCGACTATGTAGAAAAACTTGCCTTCGGGACGTTTTTTAAACATATAAAAAATAATGGCAAAAATCATCAGCGCTGTTAAAGCGACAAAAATCCAGCGCATATCTGTAAACATACCGAATGCGACGCCTCGGTTTTCAACATAAGTTATATTCAAAACACCACTGATAATGCTGACTGTGCCGTGAGGTTTGATGTTGTTAACAACAGAATACTTTATGATTTGATCAAGAAGAGCAACAAAAGCGGCTATGATCAATGCAATAACAGGCATAAATCCTCCAATGGATAAATCGGCGCAATAAAAGATCGCGCCGATTTTAATAAAATTATGATTATTTTAAGTTCTCACAACAACGCGCGCAAAGAGTGGGATGCTCACTGTTCTGACCGACAGTCTTGCTGATCGACCAGCAGCGCTCGCATTTTTCGCCGTCAGCTTTTTCTACGCTG
>CADBXH010000257.1:0-1038 GCA_902798605.1 uncultured Ruminococcus sp.
AGAATATCAAGGAGGAAACGACAATGAGAATAGTATAACATCCTGATTGGATTAAAAATAATCTCTTGTTACAAGGAAAGTATACCGACAGTGTTGATGAATGCTTGATTCAAAACGCTTCTCTGCGCGTCAGAAATAGATGCAGAAAATCCTTGAAGATCATCGCCCATGCGCTTTCGTGGTGCGGCTGATTGGGGAGGATATTTACCTTTAGCTTTTCTTTAGGATAGAACTCGGATATCGCTTCAACGACAGCCTTTGTACTCTCGCAGATCTCCTGCTCCATTCTATCATTCGCGCCGCTGTAAATATAGATAAAAGGCTTGATCTCCCCAACCGTTTCCTTTGTCCAGCGGATAACGTTTTTGGTATACAGCATCGGAAATGCCGGAGAAAAAACGCCTGCCATGCAGAACTTATCAGGGTGGCTGAGAGCAGTGAAATACGCCTGCAAGCCTCCCGAGGAGCTGCCGCAGAAGGCGGTGTTCTCTCTGCCTGTCAGAATGGGAAACCGTTTTTCGATTTCCGGCATCACCGTGTTTACAACGAAATCATCAAACGCTTCGCCTTCGGGAGCCATCATTTTTCTGATGTGCTCGGGCATATCGTCAGGGAATTTGATCGCGCCCATGCTTTTGGGCGTCAGTTCCTTTGCCCGTTGAACGGGACTTTCGTCGTTATGGATACCGACAATGATCGCCGCCTTACCGCTGCTTTCACGTTCCTCTTTTACGGCTTCGCGCGTATACCAACAGCCGAATTGACGCGGACGATTATCCTCAAACAAATTCTGTCCGTCCGTCATATAGATAACAGGCAGCAATTCTTCGTCGCCGTGTTCGGGAACAAACACACGGACGGTTTTTGTTTTGGTTCCGAGATAAGCCAATTCCAATGTAATCAGTTTTTCGCTGTTCATTATGATCTCCTTTCAACGGTCATCTTCATCAGCTGACTGTATGTCGCTCCGTACTTTTCGGCGATGTCTCTGGCGTAGCTGATACCGTCGGGCGGCGCGCAGTACACCTTGTAGGAACG
>CADBXH010000257.1:1146-2620 GCA_902798605.1 uncultured Ruminococcus sp.
AGACGGCGTTTGTCTATATGCACTATACCGCGCTATGTCTGTCAATAGTTTATCACTCTGAATTATTGCAATTATTTAGTGCTTATGATAGAATTGATTATACAGAAAACAGTCTCGGAGTCTTAAGCTATGTATTTGAAAAACGGTCTTATCAAATTTTTAAAAGTGAAACATGTGATTTTATTAATTCTTGGTGTATTTCTTGTATCGAGCTCCGTGGCGATCATAACGCAGTTGATCGTCGGTTACTTTGGTGACTGGTTCACGATTCTTCACGCCCGGGCTTTCCCCGAATCGGTTTTCCTTATCATCATCGGGATCGTATTGATCGTTTGCTCCAGAATATCACGAAGACTGATCAACGACGCTGTCTTTTTCTCCGGATATTTTGAAGGCGACCTGAACGGATATGTCGATTTTGCGGAGCTTGCCGAGGTGACGGGAAAAACGACCGGGCAGATCAGAAGCCGCGTCGGACTCGTGCGTCCGCTATATATGAAAAATTTCAGGATCATCAAAACCGTCAAATATCGCTATCCCGAGATCATCGAGCTTTACAGCAAAACAATTACCTGCTCCTGCCGGAGCTGCGGCGGTTGGATGGAAAAGCGCGTGTATTTTGAAGGCAGGTGCCCGTATTGCGGAAGCTCTGACCTGACTGCGCAGGTCGTATCGGGACAGAGGCTTTACTTCATCAACGACAACACCAACCGCAAGCCGAACAACCCTGCCTATTATGAAGGCTCGTCCTTGCAGGCAAAGCGTATCGGTTACGCTGTCGGCTTTGGTATTGAGCTGTTCTTTTTCCTGATTTTTCTGATCGTGTTTTTGACGATGGTGAACAATTACAATAACGAGCCGTATTTCAGAGATATGTTGGGACGCGGCATCACTTCATACAGTTTGTTCCAGTCAGAGCTTCTCAACGCAATCATCCTTTTCGCGTTTGCGCTCGCCGCGATAGTTGTGACAGCTCCTATAACCGTTGTGCGAATGATAACTATCGAGTCCTCACAGCGTTACGCAAGGGATTTTGCGCGCTTTCCAAGACCGTTTTTGACCTTGCAGGACCTTGACCGGATACAAAAGGCAAAGAATCCTGACAGCGGCGTTACTCCCGAAGCGCAGTACAAGCATATCGTCGGCGCCGTCAAGGAAGGCTATCTGCGCGGGTGTTCTCCCGAAAAGCACGGCGGCGTGCTGCGGATCGCCCTTGCAAAACAAATCGTAAAAGATCGCTGCCCCGGCTGCGGCGCGCCGATCGTCGGAGCAGTCACCGAAAGCTACTGCTGCCGTTACTGCGGAAGATGGATAACGGGCGTTATACGAAAAAAATGATAAATATGCAAAATGCAAAAGGTCGGCTCAACCGCCTTTTTGGTCGGAGTGAAGTTGGTTTTTATTTTTACATACCTTTCTGCTCGCTTGCTGCGGCGTGACCGCGTGCCGCGGCTGTCAGCGCGCCTTTGGATAG
>CADBXH010000258.1 GCA_902798605.1 uncultured Ruminococcus sp.
TGCTAAGGGAGTAGGTCGCTAACGCGGCGCGAGGGTTCAAATCCCTTGTCCTCCGCCAAAATTACAGATACCCGATTCGGGTATCTGTAATTTTTTTATATGCGTAGAACAAGGAATTCGAACGGGTGCGAGACATTCAGCAGAGATAACGTACTTCCGGGACGCAAAAAAGCAGGTGCCGCTCGGCGCCTGCTTTTTTTACATAAGGGGATCGAAGCCTCGTATTTTTTCAAGTATTTAAAGAATTCCCAGATTTTGAAGTCCTGTGATAACAAACATCAGTACAAACAAACCGCAAATAATATATATCAGCGGATGAACTTCCTTGAACTTTGCTCTTGAAGCCTTAACGATCACATATGATATGAAGCCGAAAGCGATACCGTCTGTGATCGAATAGAAGAACGGCATACCTACTACCGTGAAGAAGCACGGGAAAGCGGTCTCAAGGTCTGACCAGTCAATATCCTTTAGAGCGGAACACATCATTATGCCGACAACTATTAGCACCGGCGCTGTCGCCGCGGTGGGGATAAAGCCGAGGATCGGTGAGAAGGCAAGCGCAAGAGCAAAGCAGATTCCGGTTACAGTAGAAGTAAGACCCGTTTTGCCGCCTGCGGCAATACCTGCTGTGGATTCTATGTAGGTAGATACGGTAGATGTGCCGAATACCGCGCCTGTGGTCGTTGCGAGAGCATCGGCAAGCATTGCACGCTCGATTTTGGGGAGGTTTCCGTTTTCATCAAGATAACCCGCCTTGTCGGCAGCGCCTATAAGAGTTCCGATAGTATCAAACATATCAACCATCATCAGGGTGATCATTACCGCGAAGATCGAAGCAAGCGGCGCTGAGAACAGCTCGCCAAAGCCGGTAAAGCATTTGCCGAACATAGAGAAATCAATGGTCGGGATCCAACTCTCGGGAACCTTTATACCCATATCAATGCCAAATGCGAACTGGCAAAGGTTACCGATGCCGGCTGTTATGATCATACCGATAAAAATAGCGCCCCTGACCTTTTGAATAACTAAGACCGTAATTATGATCAAGCCGAATAGCGCTAAAATAACCGGGGGATTAGAAAAGCTTGTCAAATCAACTGCCGTGCCCTCGCCGGGAACAACTATTCCGGCGTTGGTAAAGCCGATAAGCGCTATAAACAAGCCTATACCGGCAGACATCGCCTTTTTCAGGCTCAGCGGGATCGCTTTTACAATAGCCTCTCTGGCGCCGGTTACAGTGAGCAGAATAAAGAATACGCCGCCGATGAACACAGCCGAGAGAGCTGCGCTGGGGGAAAGTCCGAAGCCTATACAAAGGGTATATGCAAAGATTGCGTTAAGTCCCAGACCGGGAGCTTGAGCCAACGGGTAGTTTGACATCCATCCGATAAGCCACGTGCCGATCATAGCGCCTACACAGGTAGCCGTAAAAGCAGCACCGTTCGACATAGATGAAAAAGTTTTTCCAAAAGAAGTCCCTCCTCAAAATATTTTAAAATATTTTTCCATTGACTATTATAATAAATAATTCAAACTTTTATCTTATTTATTAGAATTATTGTGCAAGTTATCGAAAAATTTTGTGGATTTAAGATTGCCAAATTGAAATAATATGTTATAATGTTTATACTGATTATTCGAAAGGATTGATAAAATGAAAATAAAGTTTATTGCAGCGGCGCTTATCGCCGTTATGTGTATGATTCCCCTCGCGGGATGCGGATGCGAAAGCAAAGAAGAAGCTTCGTCAAAACCGGAGTCATCTCAGGCGGCAACACCGGAGCAGGCCGCTAACCACACCTACGAGATATCCGGTGTATCGTTCGCGAGCAAGGTAGACGTCAATGACTACATCAAGGGTGACGCCGTTGCTATGGATAAGCTCGCCGCTGACGAAGGCTATCAAAAGACAGACAAGGCAGCGACATGGACGATCGCAAATAACGGCGCGCGTTATACCGTTTCGCTCACAGATCTGGTAAAAGAAGTTTACACCGGAGTTTCATCTTACGCCGCTACAATGGACGGCAAGCGCGAGACCGTGACCACCCGCTACGCTTTGACCGACAAGGATAAGATGTATACCTATAATAAAGCAAAGATCCCGTTCAAGGGTATTTTGCTCGCGGTTTACACTTTTGAGAATGCCCCCACCTCTACAAACAAGGATCCGTTCATCGGAAAGTTCGACCAATACAAGAACGATAAGGGCGATTATTATCTGCCTCCCGAGGACAAGCCCGCCGCAACAAGCGCAGCTAAACCCGCGGCAACAAAGGCAGCCGGTGCGGATAAATCGGAAGTTTCCGAAAAATCCGAAGCCTCCGAAAAGCCCGAAGCAACTGAAAAGCACGAATAAAAACAACAGATTATCAAGAGGA
>CADBXH010000259.1 GCA_902798605.1 uncultured Ruminococcus sp.
TCGACCTTTTCTCCGTCAACAACAGCTGTCCACCCCTCCTCATACGGGATCGAGGTGTAGAACAATCCATCCTGCTTAGCATCTATTTCGCCTTTCATTGAGCTTGCGGTCAACTCTGTTGTATTCATTACGCTTTGGCTGAGCTTTGCGTAGCCTTCCTCAAAAACATCCTTGTTAAAGAGGTCAACAAACACCCTCGCTTTTCCGCCGCTGCCCGCCTTTAAGTCGGCGTAAACAGAAATTTTATCACCCTTTTTGAAGTATCCGATAGGCGCGACATACGGACGTGCCATTCCGTACTTTTGGGTCTGCTCCCTGTCGTTTTGATAAACGGCAACATCCTCGCCGTCCTTTATGCTGGCATACATAACATAAAGTCCGTCCTCCGGAGCGATGTAGTTCCACTTAACATGCGGTTTGACGCTCGAGTCGGTACAGCTGAAGGAATATGTTCCGTAAGCGGTCTTGTTGACCGTGAACTTGCTTGAATCAGTGTGTCCCTGAGAAGCGACCTCGAGCCTTGTATTAAGGTCTTTGTCGATCCCCGTTGCCCTGCGGAAGAAATCGTTTTGCTGTTCAAACGGGTTATACTCGTTTTCGTCTACGATCGCTTTCCAGTCCGCAAGCTTGCTGTCGGTAACAAAGCCCATCGGCAGATAGTGGGTATTTTCAAACAGCTTTTCGTTTTCCTTGGCGCAAACCTCTGCCATATCATATGTATTGTGGATATGACCGTCACGGGAAATAAGGTATTTCAGGTTCATAAAGAGATTATCGAACGGCGAGCTCTCGGCGTAGGTGTATCTGTTGCCGCCTTTCCAGCCCATCAGACCCATATTCTCGAAGAAGATCGTCATCTTTTCGTTCGCCATCGAGTTGCCGTCGTTGAGCGTCTGGGTAGACGTCATCTCGGCTCTCCACATCTCCGGCGTGTCCGCTTCTCTCTCCTTCATATAATTAACAAGATAAGCGGTTTTTTCTTCGCCTCGGGGATATTCGCGTGTTGTTGTTACGGTCGTAACTATAACGCCGCAGATCCCCGTTGCCGCGCTCTGCGCGATAACAACAACGGTAAGAGCGATAGTCAAAATCGTTTTGCCCATCTTCTTTGACGGGAAGACCCGCTTTGCGTACAAGATCACAAGCACTGCGGTGAACGCGATGATGCATCCGAATACAACGAGAGTCGGGGTTACCCAGCTTGCGCGCTCGGTTCCAAACATCTTCTCGATACCGGGGTCGTTGATCTCCAAAGCCAGAACCGAATAGCTGAGCAGCGAAGCGATGATCGCACCGATAACGTTGATCGAATCGATATACTTAAACGCCTTGAACGCCATAGCGATGATAACAAAGCTGATGAGGAACGTAAAGCGGTAAGGGATCATATTTGTAAAATGGAAGCCGTGCCAGATATAGTCGAGCTGACGGATGATGCAGCTCAGGAACATAAAGAGGATCAGGCACAACGCCACGATTTTTTCTTTTGTTTTTATCTTGGGGCAGGTCAGGTATAGGAAACCGAAAAATACCGTGACTGCGCCGCAGGAAACGTTCGGGATCGCGTCAGCCGCCTTGATAGCGGGGCTGGTAAAGTTAGCGAGGTTGCCCGTAATGCTCTTGAGCGCCTTAAGTACGCCGAACAAATCATTGGTTCCGCCGATATTTATGGCAAACGTGCTCGGGAATGAGCTTGCCGAAGCGTGAGTGTTTTGCAACGCGAAAAACGCGGGAAGCAAAAAGAACAATGTAAGTCCCAGCGCTATCAGTGAGAAGAAACCTGTCTTGATCAGGTTTTCAACGAAATTTCTGAATCCGTGCCAGTGAACGATGCTGTAAGCTGCAAAAATCAGCAAAACAAAAATACATACAAAGAAACCTATGTAGTAGTTTGTAAGCATACAAAGCGCAAGCGAAACAGTAAACAGCCTGAATTTATTTTCGGTCAGCAGCTTTACCAAGCCGAGCGCGCACAGCGGGAAAATACAAACCGTGTCGAGCCAGATGGTGTTCCAATAGTAGCCTATCAAAAAGGCGCAGAACGAAAAGCTGGTTCCGAACATAATTATCGCAGGGTCGTTACGCTTGTATACGCTCCTTAAGAACAGAGCGGTAAACGAACCGGCAAGACCGACCTTCAGACATACCGAGAACATCAAAAATTCTCTGAGCCACTCCGCGGGGATAAATACCGAGAGGAAGTTAAGAGGACTTGCAAGGTAGTATGACATCAGCGAAAAGTAGTTTACGCCTCCGCCGACCGCCCACGACCAAAACAGCGACTCGCCGTGTTGAAGCTTGTACTGCATATC
>CADBXH010000260.1:0-723 GCA_902798605.1 uncultured Ruminococcus sp.
CGCCGAACCTCAAGGCGTTGCTCGAGGATTGAAAGCTCACGCTTACGGACGGCTATGTGTTCGAGACGAGCCAGGATCACCTGCTCAACGGCGTATCGGAATTCGCGTTTATCACCGACTACACCGATTACTATAAAGAAAATCTTAAAAACCCCGACATCCCCGTTGTAACTCTCCAGTCGCGCGGTGTCACTATCAATGACGAAAACACAGCTCATTCTCTGCTCAACTCCACCGATAAGGCGGGGGTTATGCCGTATGACGCTCCCGAGGATTGGGATTACAAGGAAGCGGTAAAGGGCGAGAAGATCTCAGTCGCGGCAGAGAGCGTCAAGAGCGCCAACGACAGCGAGTCAAGGATCATCGTCTTTGGCTCCGACAAGATGTTCGGCAAGGAATTTATGACGATCAACAGCTTTAACAACGCCGCTTACCTTGTTAATATATTCAACACCATAAGCGATAAGGGCGACAACAGCGTCACTATCGAGAGCAAGGAGCTCAAAAATACCGAGCTCGGCGTGACCGACGCTTCAACGGGCGCCGCGATGATGATAATCTTTGTTATCGCGCTTCCGCTTGCCGTACTGATAATCGGGCTTGTGCTGTGGATCCGCAGGAGGAATAAATAATGAAAAATAAAAAAGTCCTGTTGATAGTGATCGCCGCGGCGGTCGTGCTTGTGGGAGTAATGCTCCTTTTGATCTTCATCCCCAAGGGCGG
>CADBXH010000260.1:852-2235 GCA_902798605.1 uncultured Ruminococcus sp.
TTACGAGGATTACAATATACAGTCAGGAATCCCCGATCAAATAGCATCCGCCTGCGCGGCGATAGAGTTCTCGACGGTTGCGGGCAAGGACAACGGAGACAACTCAGCGGATTTCGGCTTTGACAAAACGCGCGCTGTAGCGACGGTGACCTACAACGACAACACAAAGTCGATAATAACCGTAGGCGACAACGCTCCCCAGCAGGCGGGAACGTACATCAAGTTCGGCGACGGCGAGGATATCTTCCTCATAGACGAAGAAAAGGCGACGGCGTTTGACTTCGGACTCACCGACTTTATGAGCCTTGCGATAAACGACTCCGCTTCCGATACAGACAACAGCAAAGCGAGCTCCATCAAGATTTGGGGCGGCGGTATCGAGAAGGAGATCGAGCTTGTGCCCAACGATTCAGAAAAGGTCAGCGCGTCATACAAAATGACATCTCCAATCGAGTGCTACGCAAACGAAAAGGAATCCAGCCTTATCGAGGGCGGTATCCGCGGCTTATACGCTGACAGCGTGGCTATGGTAAACCCGTCTCAATCCCAGCTTGTGAACCTCGGACTTGCGGAATCCGCAACAAAGCTGAAAGCGGTATACCCGGATACGACCGTTTCTCTTATCGGCTCAAAGCCCGATCCCAACGGCAACGTCAACATTATGGTCGACGGCGGCAGCATAGTTTACAAGCTAAAGGCGACTAAGGCGCCGTGGGTAGAAACTAATTACGAAAAGCTCGTCAGCGAGTATGTCCTAAACCCGAAGATGACAGCGATTTCGGGTATGACGGTATCGACCGGCGGCAAGGACTATGAATTCAAATTAAGTTCAAAAACCGTGCTCACGACCGACGATCAGGGCTCAGAGACCGAGTCGACTACCACAGTAGTTTACTACAACGGCAAGGAGCTCCAGACCGAGAACTTCTCGACCTTGTTCGAGGCGGCTTCTATGATAGAGCTCGCGGACGCAAAGACCGAGGATCCCTCGGGCAGCCCGTCGCTAAAGATAACCTACACCTATGCTGAGGATGATTCGACCGACACGGTTGAGTTCTATCCCGCGGCTGACAGCCGCTGCGTCGCGACGCTCAACGGCAGAGCGGAAGGCCATTCGCGCCAGGCTGACGTTACAAGAACGGTCAACGCCCTCAACGAGCTTATAAAATAATCTAAACTATTAATTAACATTGAGCTGCTGACAGAAAATGCCGGCGGCTCATTTTTTGCCGGAAAAAACTTTTTGATTTCGATAGATCAACGCTTGTATTAATCAAAAATTTATAGTATACTAAATGACGTACAATTAATTTAACAGGAGTGATAACTATGGGTATGACTATGTCGCAAAAGATCCTCGCCGCCCACGCGGGACTCGACGAG
>CADBXH010000261.1:0-1331 GCA_902798605.1 uncultured Ruminococcus sp.
CTATAATATCACTTATGATTATAAAAGTCAAGACTTTTTTGAAATTTTTTCAAATTTATTGCTGCTGTATATCGGCGGTATTTTCAAACTTTTCCATCCGCTTTTTGGTGCAGTAGTTGTGCAAAAGCCTTATCACTATCGCAAGGATATAGGTTACAAGAAAAATCAGCACTACGGTAAGATACCACATTCCGCCCGTATTGAAGCCGTAGAAGTCCTTCCAGCCGCCATTCTCCCCGATTACCAAAACCTCGGTGGTATAAACCGCTCCGTAAATCAACGTCGGTATCGCCGCAAGGTGTATGAATCTTTTCGGGATGATATAATACGGCTCGAACAGCCAAAGCGACACAAACGCCAGCAGCGGTCCGAACAGGTGCACATAAATCTCGGTTCCTTTTAGCACGGTATAATATGAATACAACGGTCCCAAAAACGCCATTACAACGGTGAAGGTCAGCATCACAGCCGTTGTGCTTATGTATTTCAGGACTATCGCCCAACCCGGGATCTCACTGCTTTTGCCGGTTAATATTCTAATTTGGAATATTAAAACTATCAGCGCCGCGATCGCGCTCAGGATATTTGAATCCGTCGTAAAGAAGTAAAACGCCTCGTATCCGTATTTTATCAAGTCGTTCGCGTTAAAAAACAAGACCATAATGAGTACAACTGCCGTAGAAACCACTATTGCCGCGTTGATTATCAAAGAAATAATATTTTTCGTTTTGCTCATACTTCCACCCTAACCGTTCATCGCTCTGTGCTCCTCGCACAGCTCCTTATATAGCTCAAATGATGTAAAACCGATGTTCGCGTCCGTCTTGACCGCTTTAAGCGCGACCGGAGTCTTTTGCCTTTTGAGCTGGTTCAAAAATATATTAAGCATAGAACCGTAAAAATCGCTGAGATACAGCATCTCACCGTCAAAATCCGAATCGGGCGCGACGGTCATATCATCATCAAGCCCGAGCAAGCTCGAGAGCTTCAACCCAAACTCGGATTTATCGACCTCTCTCGCCCTGATATTCAGCTTGTTGCAAAGCAGCTTGATCTTAAACCGCTTGCCGTCCTCGATATTATACATCAAAACCTCAGTCATACTTTCCTCCACCGAACTAAAATCTACTATTATAATACATCAAAATCGCCCGCAGGTAAAGCCCTATATTTTCAATAAAACCCTATTGACAGACTAATGGCTATTAGTTATAATTAAACTAATGGTTATTAGTCTACTGTTTCGGAGGATAATATGACAACAAGAGATAAAATACTCAATGAAGCTCTGACGTTATTTGCAGAGAACGGATATGACGGGACGAGTGTGG
>CADBXH010000261.1:1352-2511 GCA_902798605.1 uncultured Ruminococcus sp.
GGTCGGGATCAAAGCGCCGTCGCTCTACAACCATTTCAAGGGCAAAGAGGATATTTTGAACGCACTTATCAATCTGACGGAATCGCGATATGAGGAGTTCTTCGGCTCGGACAAGCATATCGGCAAGCTGCCGGAAAGCAAGGATGAATTTATCCAAACGGCGATACAAAAGGTTTCTTTTACAATGAGCGACCCGATGATAAGCAAAATGCGCAAATTCCTTGTGCGCGAGCAGTTCAGAAACGAACGCTTTGCCGAGATCACCACAAAGCATCAGCTGGGCGGGATCCAAGGGATGTACACAAAGATCATCAAAGGTATGATGAGTAATGGCTTATTCAAAGGGGACGATCCCGAGTTGCTCGCGACCGAGGTAACAGCGCCCGTCGCTCTTTGGATCGCAAAAGCAGACAGACAGCCGCAATGCGAGCAGGAAAGTATGGAAAGCGTCGAAAAACACGTCCGGCATTTTTGCGATGTGTATATGACAGAATAAATTTGGAGGTAAACTATGCGATTAGACGGTTTTGGATTATTGGTAAATGATATGGCCAAAATGATACGTTTTTACAGGGATGTGCTCGGCTTTGAGATAAAAGAGGCTGAGAACACGAAAAACGTGTATCTTGTCAAAGACGGAACGTTGTTCCTGCTCTACGGCAGAAAAGACTTTGAAAAAATGACAAACAGAAAATATAACTATGTCAAAGGTCTTAACGGTCACTTTGAACTGGCGCTGTATGTCGATACCTTTGATGAAGTCGACGCATCCTTCAAAGCGGCTGTTGAAAACGGCGCCGAACCCGTGATGGAACCGACGACCGAACCTTGGGGACAACGCACCTGTTATATCGCAGACCCGGAAGGCAATCTGATAGAGATCGGCTCTTGGGATAAGCCGTATGAAACAAAAGATCAAGACGACAAGCTTTGATATAGGGTGAGAAAATGAAAATATTAGTATTGAACGGAAGTCCTAAAAGGGATACAAGCGACACTATGCACATCACGCGTGCCTTCCTCGACGGAATGAACGAGGTCGCGGAAAACGAAATCAAAACTATTCACGCTATCGACAAACATATCGAATACTGCTCAGGCTGCTTTGCATGTATGCGTAACGGCGGCGAGTGTATACATCACGACGATATGCGCGAAA
>CADBXH010000262.1 GCA_902798605.1 uncultured Ruminococcus sp.
GTAGCTTGTCCGGCAGGGATTTGTAGCTTAATAATGCCTACAACCTTTTGAGCCATTGTGTTTAACCTCCAAATTCGTGGTAAATTGCGGGACGCCACTTTGTAGGGTCCCTCCCACAGGGAACAAAACGCTCCCAATAAAAAAGCCTTTCGGCTGATTTATCGTTTTTAATCTTCCAGTGCTTCTGCCTGGCTCAGTTCGAGCTCGACAGGAGTTTCGCGTCCGAACATAGAAACAACTACGCGGACATAGTTTTTGTCGGTATCAAGCTCTTCTACAACACCGACAAAGTCCTCAAGCGGTCCGTCAATGATCCTCACCGAATCACCGACAGCATACGAAACCTTGACGACCTTTTGCTCAACGCCCATTCTGTAAACCTCGGCGTCAGTGAGCGGAACGGGTTTTGATCCGGGTCCGACAAATCCGGTACAGCCGCGGATATTGCGCACGACATACCAAGTCTCGTCGGTATAGACCATCTTTACAAAAACATAGCCCGGATAGATCTTGTGCTCGACCTCTTTGGTCTTTTCGCCTACGGTCTCTGTTACGACCTCGGTGGGGACCTTTACGTCGATGATCATATCCTGCAGGCTGCGGTTCTCCGCTGTAGTCAGCAAATCGGTCGCGACCTTGTTTTCGTAGCCCGAATAGGTATGGATAACATACCATTTAGCTTCGTAATCAGCCATTATAACTCTCTTCCTTTCGTAAAGACTGTAAGTTTAATGCTGATTAAGTGGTACTTCCGGTACCCATGATCAAGCCGAGAATAGCATACAGACCTCTGTCCAGACCGAAAATGAACAAGCCCATAATTACGAGCACGACAATTACTATGCCGAAGTTCTTTGTAGTCTGAGCCGGTGTAGGCCATGTGATCTTCTTGATTTCACCCTTACAGGAGCCGAGGTACTTGATCAGTCTTTTAAAAGCGTTCGGCTTTTTGTTCTTAGCAGCTTTTTTGGAGTCCGCCTTTTTTTCGGCAGGCTTCTTTTCAGCTTTCTTGTCAGCCATGATGTACCTCCTTATTTAGTTTCCTTGTGAAGAGTGTGTTTCTTACAGAAGCGGCAGTACTTGTTCATCTGAAGTCTGTCGGGACTGTTTTTCTTGTTCTTCATTGTGTTGTAGTTACGCTGTTTGCACTCTGTGCAGGCCAATGTGATTTTAACTCTCATAACGGCACCTCCCGGTTATTCGGAATATTTTTAGCCTCCCTCAACAGGGCACAAAATTTTAACACAGGAAATGGAACAAGTCAAGGGAAATTTTTAAAATAGTTACTAAAATTTAATAATTCTCGCCCCTGCCCTGCCGCTCAAACCCGAAAAAGGCAAAATCTGCCTATATAAGCCAAAAAAAGCCGCCCCGATCCAAAAAAGAGCGGGGCGGTATTTTTTGATGTTCTGTTGTCCGCGAAAATTATTTTGCGAGCATCTTCTTTGCTTTTGCGAGCAAAGTCAGATAAATGATATATCCGATCAGGTCGAGTACCAGAGCGACCAAAGCGATGATACCGGCGATCGTTGACGCTAACGCGCCGCCGAAAATCGCCGAGATAAGGCTTGCGACAAATGCCAACGCGAAGATCACAATGAGGATAGTCATAAGCGTTTTGCCCTTAGCAGCGATCTCGCGCTCCTTAAGTCTTCCGGCAAGGTTGATTATACCCTGGATAACAAAGACTGTGACAACGACGCTCATAATGTTCTGGATGCACTGGCAAATACTCTGAACGACCGAGTATCTTGAAAAGATACCCATAATAACAGCCGCGACAAGGCTGATGATCGTTGCTATCAAAGCGGTCTTAAAGGCAACCTCGTCCTTTGACGCTTGGATCAGACCGATCAGAGCCAAAATACCGGCGATGATCACCAAAACAGCGGCGGCTGCTATCAGTATGATCGTGCCCATTCCCGCGGCGATAGTTCCGCTCGTTACATTCTGCGCGTTAGAGCCGGCAGCGGCTACTACCGCAAGACAAATGGCAATGATCATTGCCACTGTAGAGATAAGTGAAAGGATCTCGGCAGTGAAAAGCTTTTTCACGCCGTTTGCAGCATTTGGAAATCTCATAATTGTTCCTCCGAAAATAATTAAAATTTTTTATATCGACCGTATGACAACAGCTCCGTCAAACGGTTACTTCTGATTAAGCAATGTGCTTCCGATACTTTTCCTCGGCTTTTGGGGCTTTTCGGGTTTTACCTCTTTGCCCTTGTACTTTCTCGCTGCCGCGGAGGGCTTGTCGAGCTCATCGTTAAAGTACTCTTTGATCTTATAGAACTCCTC
>CADBXH010000263.1:0-837 GCA_902798605.1 uncultured Ruminococcus sp.
CATCGTTGTTCCATCTTGATTCGGCTGAACATCTGAACAGCCGCGCGATAGTATACTTCCTCGGCGTTTGTCATCGCTTCTTCAACGCTCGTATTTTCATCGACAAGCGAATACAGCGAGACAATGCCGCAGTCATAGAGCAGTGCCGCGCCGTCGCAGAGAGATCCGCACAAGCCATATACGGGGATTCCTCGCGCCTTTGCGTGGAGTGCGACGCCCTGCATCACCTTTCCGCACACAGACTGCGCGTCGGCTCTGCCTTCACCTGTCACAATAAAGTCAGCGCCGTCGAGCAGAGCATCAAAGCCGATCAGCTTGAGTACCGTCTCGATCCCCGACTGCATGGCTGCGTGCAGAAAGACCCTCAGCGCCGCGCCGAGTCCTCCTGCCGCTCCTGTCCCTTCGATCAGGTCGCAGTCAATGCCGAACCGGCGCTTTATCACATTGCGGTAGTTTTGCATACCGTTTTCGAGCAACTTCATCGTTTCGGCAGTTGCTCCTTTTTGTTTGGCAAAGGTGTAGGTTGCGCCGTTCTTTCCGCATAACGGATTTTTCACATCGCAGAGCACGGTAACGGACGCGTCCGATAATCGGCTGTCCAATCGGTCGAGATCGATTTTTGTTACCGCAGACAGATCCTTTCCGCAGCCGCTTAGTTCATTGCCGTCCTGATCGAGAAATCTTGCGCCCAGTGCGCGCAGACAGCCCATACCGCCGTCGTTTGTCGCCGAACCGCCGATCGCGATATACAGCTCACGACAGCCGCGGCTGAGAGCGTCACGGATCAATTCGCCCGTGCCGTAGGTGGTAGTGACCAACGGATCACGCAGAGGTTCA
>CADBXH010000263.1:879-2106 GCA_902798605.1 uncultured Ruminococcus sp.
ATAACTCGCCCGTATGCGGTCCATCAAGGGATCGTGGACAAGTATATCGGTTTTCTCGCCTTTCAGCGCATCGATCACCGCGTCAACAGTACCTTCACCGCCGTCCGCTATCGGCACGCCGATACATTCGCACGTGCCGAACACTTCCCGTGCGGCTTTCGGCAAGCTCCTGCTTTTGCGCCTTCTCTCGCTGCAGAGTTCTTTCTAATTCTTTGCGGTATTCTGACTTTTCATCCTCAACGACAAAGCTGTGCAGCAGACTTGTTCCGAACATATACCCTATCGTATAACACGGCCACAGCGGGAATTCTATCTGTAAAATTATCAGCGCGAGCATAGCTATACCGAACAGACCGATGGTCAGATTCCTGCGTCTGACTTTTCCCTCTGACTTTGCCGTGATGTAAAGCGTATAAACCGACGTCATAAAGAATATCAATATCTGGAGATAAAGCGTAACATACCGCAGGGTTCCTGTTTGATAACTGCCGTTTTCATCAAACCAGAATACTACGGGATAAAAGATATTGATGGTAAGCGCGACGATCTCATACGCAAAAAGTATCCGTCCGCTAAGGCGCAGTATGGTTCCGAATGCGTTATGGGTTTCAAGATAGGCGGTAACATACATCGACAAAAAAAGCAGCAAGACCGCCCTTGCGATAAAATACAATATAGTTTCAACATACAGAGCGTCAATAGGGCGCAGGTTATCCAAAACGCCCCACAAGCCGTCTGTAATATAGAAAACCAAAACAGAAAGCAGAAATAGCCGGTACAGGCGCTGTGTCTTTGAAAGGGATATCCCTTTCGGCGTCCAAAAAACATCGCGGTTAGTGATGATCAGAATAATAGCTGCCAATAGCCCGATGATTGAATATGTCATAGTTCATACTCCTGTTTTTTCTCGGAATCGTTCATCAAATTTTGCCATTGATATTTGTTAAATTTGCCGCTGAGAACCGATCGGGGATCGACTCACGTTATCCTAATACTATTAAATCATATCCATATTGTTTTTGCAACAGATTTATTAAAAATAATCATTAAAAACCGCTTGTTTTAGGCGTTTTTATACCGATAGGTGCTTAACTTAAAACCAAAAATCGCGCATTGTGTATTTAAACTGCAGCGAAGATGTTAATCTTTTGATTACGCGCCGACAATGGCTCGAAATAAAGCGATGAGCGCCCTTATAAATAAGAAAAATAAAAAAATTTGAAAAAA
>CADBXH010000264.1:0-1100 GCA_902798605.1 uncultured Ruminococcus sp.
GAGAGGTCGTCCATCACTACGATAAACGAATCCGGAAGCGGATTTCTGTCCTCTATTCTGGAGAAAAGGCTGTCGCCCAGAGTTTCTCTGTACTGCTGAAACGCATCCTCCTTTGAATAGAAGGTTGCGGACTGAACATTGTCGACCTTTTCGATTTCTTTTCCTACATAAACAGCCTCAAGCTGTGAATAACCATCCTTGATATAAACGATGGTTTCGTTGCTCTCTCCAACCTCGTCAACAAGTTTGTAGACGTTCATCGAAAAGAGCGCCGCTGCACCCGTCAAGACAAGGCAGCTGATGAGTACGCAAACGGAGGCAATACTCATTATTCGGTTACTCCATACGTTTCTGAAGCCCTCTTTTACAAGATAGCCAAAGCCTTTCATATACTAATTCCTTTCATCAGTCGGGCACGATCACGACATTTTCGGGGTACTGCGGAAGATCGTCAGGATCATCTCCGCCGCCCTGTTCGTCGTCGTAATTCTCGCCGTCGTAGTTATCGGTAAGCTCATCGTCGGTGAGGTCTGTGTCCTCCTCGTACTCGCTGTACTCAAGGGTGTAGTCATCATCGTCAAATTCAGGATCAACATCATTACGCGTATCGCGGATGACTCTTCCGTGGTCAATGGTGACGACCCTCTGGTGGAACTCGCGCACAAGCTCGTGCTCATGAGTAACGACAAGCACTGTAGTGCCCATTCCGTTGATCTCGTTTAGGAGCTCGATGATCTCATGCGAAAGCTCGGGGTCAACATTGCCCGTAGGCTCGTCGGCAATGATGATCTCGGGATTGTTGACAAGCGCTCTTGCAAGGCTGACGCGCTGCTGCTCGCCGCCCGAAAGCTCGCTGGGCTTGTCCTTCATTTTATCCTTTAGACCGACAAGACTGAGGACATAAGGAACTCTCTTTTTGATAGTGGCAGTGTTCTCGCCGACCGCGCGCATAGCGAATGCTACGTTGTCAAACACGGTCATTTTTTCGATAAGCCTGAAATCCTGGAACACAATGCCCATATGGCGGCGAAGATAAGGAACGTCGCGCCTTTTCATCTTTGAGAGCTTGTTGCCGTTGATTATGATCTCACCCGAGGTAG
>CADBXH010000264.1:1179-2392 GCA_902798605.1 uncultured Ruminococcus sp.
TCAATGCTCAGGGTAATGTTGTGCAGCGCGTGAGTGCCGTTTGGATATGTTTTTGATACATTCATAAAATCAATCATAAATACACCTAATTTCAGGCAGCTCAAATGAACTGCTGTTTTTAATTCGGCAAACGAAAAAAGAAACGATTACCGAATATTTTGCGCAAAAAGGGCGCAAAAATACATATGGCAAAAAATGCCAACGCCCTGAACACGCAAAAAGCGCGTTCAGGAGCGATCATAGTTTTTAATACTTTGCGGGGCTTGCGTTAAGATATTTCTTAACCATCAGAGCTACCTTAAATACGATAGCGTCCTCAAATTCACGCAGGTCAAGACCCGTCAGCTTCTTGATTTTCTCCAGTCTGTAGACAAGTGTGTTACGGTGAACGAAGAGCTTTCTTGAAGTCTCGGAAACGTTGAGGTTGTTCTCAAAGAAACGCTGGATAGTAAACAACGTCTCCTGATCGAGAGTCTCAATAGATCCGCGCTTGAAAACTTCCTTGAGGAACAACTTGCACAGAGTTGTGGGGAGCTGATAGATAAGACGGGCGATACCGAGGTTATCGTAGCTTACGATGGTGCGCTCGGTGTCAAATACCTTAGCGACCTCAAGAGCGGACTGGGCTTCCTTGAAGGAACGCGCCAGATCCTTGATACCGGTCACGGTAGTACCGATACCTACGACACAGTGGGTGTAGAACTCGCTGGAGAGCGTGTCCGCGATAGAGCTTGCTAACTTTTCAAGGTCGCGGCTCTCTGTGTCGGGCTTGACCTCTTTTACAAGAGCGATCTCTTCCTCGTTAATGTTGATAACAAAATCCTTTGATTTGTCGGGGAAAAGATTCTGAACGATATCATAAGCAGAAACATCGGTCTTGGAAATGATCTTGATCAGCAGGCAAACACGGGATACTTCGCTGTTAAAGTGAAGCTCTCTAGCCTTGAGGTAAATATCGCCGGGAAGGATGTTGTCGAGAATGACGTTTTTGATGAAGTTTGAGCGGTCGTACTTTTCGTCATAATACTGCTTGATGCTCGCGAACGAAACAGCCAGCAGATGAGCGTACTTTTGAGCGTACTCGTCGGTGCCCTGAACAAACACCGCGTAGTCATACTTTGCGCTGTTGCCGAAAGATTTATATGTGTAGCCGCTGATAACAAACGGAGCTGTTGAACTAAGGGTCTCTGAATTGATGCTCTCGTTGACCTCA